>JAGPGE010000025.1 GCA_018056145.1 Armatimonadota bacterium | reverse complement strand
TTCCGCGAATACCGTGCCAGACTGGCCGCTGGACGGATGCACGCAGTAGATGGGCACTTCCAGCCAGAGCATCATCCCGCGGCGGTCGCATTCGTCCAGGAAGGCTTCGGGCAATGGAAAGTGGCTCCGCAGGCAGTTGACCCCCAGGCCCTGCAGGTCGTCGAGGTCGGCACGGACCACGTCGGAATCATACGTCACCCCACACGCCGGGTGGTCATACAGGTAGCAAATTCCCCGCAGATGAACCGGCCCGCCGTTGAGCAGCAGGCGCGTCCCCTCCGCCGACAGCCGCCGCACTCCGAAGGTGCACTCTCGACGGTCGATCAAGCCGTCTGCGTCACTGAGGGTGACCTGAAGCTCATACAAGAATGGCTCCCGGGGAGACCACCGCCGGGCGCTGTCCAGGCTGAAATCGATCTCCCAGGGGCCGCCGGTAGCCCCATAGCTCCAGACCACCGCGCCTTCGGGGTCACGCACAGTTGCCTGCAATGCGAGGTCAGGGCTTGACGCAGACACATGGAGACGCCCGGAAGCGCCGTCACCAACCGGCTCGGCGGAGATGCGCACCGATTCCAAGTGGGCCCGCCGGTTCACGGTGAGCGTCACACCGCGATGGATGCCGCCGTAGTTGTACCACCCCAGCACCGCCGGCAGGCGCATGCGCAGGTGGCGGTTGTCCACGCGGACCGCAAGACGGTTGCGCCCCTCCTGGATGGCCTTCGTGGCGTCGACAGTGAACGCCGTATAGCCGCCCTCATGGGTGCCGAGATGCTGCCCGTTCAGGTACACGTCTGCGAGGTAGTTCACCGCGCCGAAGTGCAGCGTGCCCACCGGGGCTTCCGGGATCTGTGGCAGATCGAACTCCCTCACGAACCACGCAACGCCCTCGTACAGGTCATATCGTTCCGCGTACCGGTTCCAGCAGCCCGGCACCCGCACCCGCTCCCAGTGCCGCAGGCTGGTGTTGCGGGAGTAATCATAGCCGAGATGGTATTCAGGGTCCTGGTCGAGGGCGAAGTACCAAAGGCCGTCCAGTGAGAGGTCAATCATGGCGCTCCTCCTATTGATTCTCCGGGCGCTCGCGGAAAACGATAGCACACGGCGCAGCCCTGGGAGAACAGTTTGGCGCGAGGCACCGGCAGGATTTCCGCTCCCCTTCACCGAACAGTCTCCCGGCGCAACCCGCGCCAGCTACCCAGCCCATTCCGCGAGGTTACCGCAATGGTCAATACGCTATGCCTCAATGGCGCCTGGCAAGTTACCTGGACCGAAGGCCTGCATGGCCGCTGGGAGCACGGCGCCGCGCCGGAACTCGACGGGCAGCGCTACATCCCCATTGCTGTGCCCGGGGAGATCCATCGGGAACTGCAGCGCGCAGGGCTCCTAGATGACCCCAACATCGGCCTCAACAGCCTCAAAGCCCGCTGGGTCGAGGAGCAGGTGTGGGTGTACCGGCGCGTCTTCAATGCTCCCCCGAAGGCGGCAAGTTCCCCCTGCCGACTCTCTTTCGAAAGCCTGGACCTCAACGCGGTCGTCTTTCTGAACGGCGAGGAGATCGGCAGGCACGGAAACGTTCACAGGCCCTGTCACATTGACGTGACCGGCAAGCTGAGGCCCGGCGAGAATACTCTGGTGGTCGTCCTGGAGAGCGGGTTGTACGACGTTGCGGACCGGGAGGGGGCGGCCTACAACCAGGCCCCTGAGACCCTCCTGAACAAGCGCCACTGGATGCGCAAGGCCCAGTACCAGGCGGGCTGGGACTGGAACCCGCGGCTCATCAATGTGGGCATCGTGGGCAGTGTCAGGCTTGAGTGGTCCACCACGCCGTGGATCGAAGAACTCGTGGTCCTGCCGGAACTTGCACCGGATCACCGGTCGGCGATGCTTTGGGTGAGAGCTCATGTGACCAACCCAGCGGGTGAGCCTGTGCAACTGCGCCTGCTGGCTTCCGCGGATGATCCCGGCGGCAATGCAGTGGCCAGTGAGTCGGCTGAGTTCACCGCCGAGGCGGGGGAGAGCGTCGCCGAGGTGCACTTGCCCATCGACTCGCCGGACTTGTGGTGGCCGGTGGGGCACGGCGCACAGAGCCTCTACGCGGTCTCGGCTTCGCTCAAGCTGGGCAGTGATACTGTCTCCGAGCGCAATGCCCGGACCGGTATCCGCAGCGTGGAGATCGACCGCAGCCCTCATCCGCAAGTGGGCGACTACTTCATCATCAAGGTCAACGGGCGACCTATCTTCTGCAAAGGCGGCAACTGGGTCCCGCCGGATATGCTTGCCCCGCAGGGCGACTCAGAAGCCGGCGGCCTCGCGGAGGACATGGACGCGCGTTGCCGGGCGCTTGTGGACCTGGCGGTTGAGGCCAACTGCAATCTCCTGCGCATCTGGGGCGGGGGATACTACGTGGGCGACCGACTGCTGGACTGCTGTGACGAGGCGGGGGTGCTCGTCTGGCATGACCTTGCCTTCGCCTGCTCCAAGTACCCGGCGGATGATCCGGCGTTCCTCGCCGAAGTGCGCCGGGAGATCCGCTGGAATGTGCGCAAGATGGCGAACCACCCTTCGCTTGTGGTCTGGTGCGGCAACAATGAACTGGAATGGGGCGTCTGGGCGTGGGGCTACGACCGGTCTGGCAAGACGCTGCCCGACTACAGCCTGTTCCACCACGTAATCCCTGTGATCCTCAAGGAAGAGGACACCTCGCGCCCATACTGGCCCAGTTCGCCCTACTCCGAAGGGCACCGGTTCCCCAACGAGCCCACCACCGGAGACCAGCATCCGTGGGACGTCACCCTCGGCCAATATGGTACGGACTTCTGGGCCTACCGCAATTTCGTGGACCGCTTCCCCAATGAAGGCGGGGTGCTTGGTGCGAGTTCCCCTGCGACCCTGCAACAGTGCCTGGGCGACCAGTTCGCTTTCAGGTCGTTCGCATGGGAACATCACGACAATGCCGCCAACTTCTGGCGCGCCGACGAGGGCGTCACGTACCGGGCGGTACTGGACTGGCTTGGGCTGGAGGCCGACCGGATGGAGCTGGCCGACTACTGCTTCGCCAGCGCGCTTCTGCAGGCCGAGGGGCTCTGCGAGTACATCGGCAACTACCGCCGGCGCATGTTCAGCAGTTCTTCGGCGATCTTCTGGATGTACAACGATTCATGGCCCGCGACCCACGGCTGGACTATCGTGGATTACTACTTGCGCCGGAAGCTGGCCTTCCACCCGGTGCGCCGCGCCTTCCAGCCCGTGAGCGCGGTGGTTGCGGAAGACGAAGGTACGGTCACGGTGTTCGGGGTCAACGACTCGCCCAATGACTGGACCGGCGACCTTCGCTTCGGCCTGTTCCGTTTCGACGGCGGCCTGCCGCTGGACGACTCCCGCCCGGTCACGCTCCCGGCAAATGCGTCCACTCCACTGGCGAAGATCAGCCGCGCGGACTGGGAGCAGCAGGGCTTTGCACAGAGCGGCGCATTCGCGGCGCTTCTGGCCGATGGCCGCGTCATCGCCCAGCACCGTCTGCTCCTGGAGCGCTTCAAGGACCTTGCATTGGCGCGGCCCGAGATCGAAATGGCGCTGGCCGAAGACGGTCTGACGCTAACTTTGCGGTCGGATGTCTTCGCGTGGGGCGTGTGCCTGGACCTGAACGGGGAAGCGCCGCTGCCGGACAACTGCTTCGACCTGCTGCCCGGGATCGAGCGCACCATGGCGTGGTCGCCGGAGCTCGGGGAGCCCAAAGTGGTCGCGCTGGGGAACGATCTGGTGATCGGGCGCTGAGATCCGCCGGGGCCATCCGCTCGATCGCGGGGGCACCGAAGCCGCCCGCCCAAACGGGTGACAGACGTAGCCCCATGTCACGGCTGCAGCGGGAAGGTCTCGTCCAGCGTCGCCCAGTCCGCCGGCGGCATACCGAAGTCAGGGATGCTCATGCGCTCGCCGTCGCGCTTCGCCGACTCATGGGCGACGATCCCCGGCGCATTGTACCGGGCGGCCTGCCAGACGTGGTTTGGCGGCAGTTTCTGCGCCACGACCGAGCGCACGAAGTCATTCACCAGGAAGACGTGGGTGCCGTCGTGGCCGTTGGGCACACCGGCGAACTCGATGGGCAACTGCCACCAGGGCTGCGCGTGGCTGAGCCCGAGGAATTTCTTGCCCAGGTACTCCCGGGGCAGATTGCCCAGGTTCTCCTCCGTAACCTCGACGCCATCGAAGACCCGGATGCCGCTGACATCCTCGCGCTTCAGGGGCACCAGCTTCGCCGCGTCCCGGTACGGAATATCCGAGGTCTCCCCGAAGCCCTCGGGGAAGTCGAGCCAGGTGAAGACGCCCTGTCCAGGCTGCTCCTCGTACGCGGCGCGGGTGCCCATGATGGTCATGCGGCCATCTCCCGCGCCCACCCGGCGGAACTCATTGACACGCGCCATCCCGCCGTCGGAAGTGCGGAAGAGCGCCGACTGGTTGCTGAACTCATTCTGCCAAAGGCTCACGTCGGCCCGGAAGACGCCGTCGGGGTGACGGTCAATCTGGCCAAAGCAGGAGACCTCGGTCATGCGCCGGAAGGTCACGCCCAGTACGAATGCAGTGGAATGGGTGGGGTAGAGCATGGGCGGGAAGCTCGCGGTCTTTTTCCACTCATCGCCACCGCTGTACATGTAGGACGCGTAGAAGTGGGCCATGTCGTGGTGGTACTGGCCCTCGCCGTACACGAACTGGCCGAACTCCCCGGCGGCGAACTTGTCCCGGCAGAAAGTGGTCTGCGCGCGGTAATAGCTGGTCTCTCCAAGCATGTAGATGAGCCCGGTGGCTTCCACCGTCTCCACCAGTTCGGCAAGCTCTTCGAGACTGATCCCGGCGGGGACCGCGCTGTACACGTGCTTGCCGGACTTGAGCGCATGCACCGCCTGGGGACCGTGAAGCCAGCGCTGGGTGAACAGGGCCACGCAGTCGCAGTCGCTGGCGCAGAGCGCTTCCAGGGAGTCGAAAGTCCTCGTCACTCCAAAGCGCGTGGCGACCGTTGCCAGGCGGTCCGGGACCACATCCGCGAGGTACACTTCCGACACATCCGGGTGCCTCTGGAAAACCGGCACGAAGGCCGTTCCGAACTGCCCGGCGCCGCACAGACCGATCTTCAGACTCATTGGCTTGCTCCCGCCTGCTCAGCAATACTCAGCGCTTTCTCGATGCCGCGACGTCTCCCGCGTTGCAGGTCCTTCACCGGCTGGTCGCGTCCCACAGTTGGTGCAGCATCACCTGGATGTGATCGGCCATCTGCCTGCCGCCATCGGCGTCCAGCCGGCGCGAAAGGATCGGCTTCGCTCCGTACGCGCCACGCTGGGCCTGATCGGTGGTGGGCACATACCCGAACCAATCATTGGCGAGTTCGCAGATCAGCGTGAACTTCGCCGGGGTCCATTTCTTGATCTCCTTGCCCAAATCGGTGAAGATCTCGCCCGGCAGGCCCACGAAGGCCAGGTCACCCAGACGGAGCACCTGCAGCGTCACGTCGGCCATCTCGTTGTCGAAGGGCCAGTCGTCGAAGACCCGGGCTACGTACTCCTCGAACGCCCCCAGGTTCTCGCGGCTGCGGAGTTCCTCGACCTCCGCCCGCATCTTCTCCTCGCGGGTATAGTACGGGATCTCCGCCACCTTCAGCAGGTACCCGCACTCGTCCGCGTCCATGGGTTCCGCTTTCTCACCCGCGTTGATGGCGAGCCCGGCGACAGCGCGCCCGAGTTGTACTGCCTTCTCCACGCCCGAGATGGGCAGGCGGGTGGCCTCCCAGGTGTGGTGGTTGATATCGCCGCAGGCACCGTTGAGGAACACCGTGATTACCCTCTCGCCATAGATGGCCGAAATCACCTTGTAGATCTCGCCGAACCAGTCCGCGGAAATATGCTTCGCACCACCGCCGCCGATGACGTCCCCATGGTTCGCGTAGTTGACCAGCACCGCGCGCACCTGGTTCTCCCGGTCGCGAACGAATACGCTGATGACCTCCGGGTCCACGGAACTCGTCGGCCCGAGCACCTCGCTCTTGCTGAAGACCTCGGAGCCGTCCTTCTTGCGTCCCAGGCGGATGCTGCCCAGGTCCGGCTCGCACTGCCTGCCGGGGTAGAGCACCGCGCTGAAGTAGTCGGCATTGGCCGCGATCACCGCGTCGGCGATGAGTTGGGGAAGGCGCTGAAGGTAGTCCTCGTTACAGGGCACCACCCGGCCCCGGCGGGTCTCCGGACCGGTATGGGTATGAGTGCAGCAGATCAGCACCTGCTCGGGCCTCAGGCCCGTCGCCTGCTCAATCAGGGCCTTTGCCGGGTCGGTGATGTCCCGGTTGAGGGAGATGAGATCGCACGACACAAGGGCGATGCGTTCCCCCCCGGATTGGAAGATAATCGCGTTGCAGTAGAGATCATCGCGCACCGTCTCGCTCACCCGGTCGTGGAAGTACCCCGCCAGCGAAGTGCCGATGGGCGGGGTGATGACGCTCCGGCCAACGCCTGCGGTGATCTCGGGCAGTCCTTCGGTCTTGTACGTCAGAACAGACATAGATGGCCTCCTCAATCCCGGCCAAGTCAATGGCAACTGCTCCCTGCCGCCTTCGCCGCTCGTCCAGCCATTCCTTCCCCCAATCGACTACGGCGCCACCGGTCGGGCAGGGATCAGCGCCTGCTGCGGTGAACATGCACTCTGAGCGAGTTCATTCATGGAGGCCCCACGCCCATGCCCACCAGACCCCTGACATTGCTGCTTCTGCTGCTCCCCTTGCTGCCGTGGGCCGCCGCGCAGGAGTTCACGTCCGGCTTCGAACCGGACGAGCCCGCGAACTCCTGGATGCTCACCGACAACGGTATGTCACAGGTCGTCACAGACCAGTTCCATTCCGGCTCCGCGAGCCTCAAAGTCACGGATCCCGATGAGAAGGTGGGCTCCAGCGCGCGCTCCATCTCGATCCCGGCGACACCCGGCCAGATCGCGCGCCTGACCCTCTGGTTGCGTCTCGAGGCCGGCGACCCCAACGGTCTGGGCGTCTACTACAACTTCACAGACGCCGCCGGGAAGCGCCTGAACGAGCCATCCGAAGCGGCCATCCAGCGCCCGACCATGAAGCCGGGGGAGTGGGTGTTCGCGCAAGCATCCGCAACGGTTCCCGACGGCGCTGCCGGCGTAGGCGTCTGGCTGCACACGTTCTCAACCGCAGCCGTCACCTGCATCGTGGATGACGTGAAGCTGCAGGTCATGGACCCGGGTGAATTCGGCCCGGCGACCGCATGGACCGGCGGTGTACTTGATGACCAGACCCGAAAGGTCTGGCCCTTCGCAGTACGCTGGGATCACCGGATCTCCTCCAGCATCCAGCGCACATTCGACCCTCCCGCGGACTGGAGCGGGAAGGGCGCCCTGCGTCTGTGGGTGCATTCGGCGGCGCCAAACAGGTCCACTTTCATGGTCATCGCCAATTCCGAGAACCCTGACAGCGAGGGCGCGGACTATTTCGCGGTCAAGATCACGGTGGACTGGGAGGGCTGGAAGGAACTGGTCCTTCCGGTGCATGAACTTGGCCGGTCACGCGAACCCGTCGGCTGGAACAAGATCGACAGCATCGTTCTCACCGCCTCCGGCTGGGGCCAGACGGTGAACCCGGAGACAGTGCTTGTGGTGGATGGCGTCGAACCGGTAGAAGCGGGCGCGGCACAGTGGCCGCCGTCGGATGAGAGCCTGTTCGACAGCCTGGATCTTGAGCGTCCGGAACTGGCCGCTGTCAAAGCGGCGGTGGTGGCCGGGGATTACGCGGCGGCAAAGGGTGCTCTCGCCGAACACCTGCGCAACCGGACCACCCCGCGCTGGACTTTCGACTGGCGGGACGCCCCAATGCGCGGGGTCAAGGTTCCGGGCCCGGAGCAGGACAAGGCGCCCGACCAGTGGGACTACTACTCCACATTCATCACCGTGGACTGGGAAGGCTGGAAGCTGATCCGGCTCAACAAGGAGGACCTCACCCCCCGCGCCATGGTGGAGGGCGAGGGCTGGAAGGGCAAGCAGCCCATCGGCTGGCACTGGATTCAGTACATCGCCATGAACACCAAGGGCTGGGGCCTCACACCGAACCCCGAGACCGTCCTGTACTTCGATGACGTGCGCCTGGTGGGTAAGGACAAGACAGCAATCCTCAGCGATTTCGAGGCCGGCGCGGATGATTGGTCCGGACTGGAAGCATCAACCGAGCGCGCGAAGTCCGGTGCAGCGTCCGGCAAGTGGGGCAACCAGGTGCTGACCACGGGCATCAGGAACACGAACATTCCCCACGACTGGACCGACTACGACGCGCTGGAGATGTGGGTCTACTCGGAGAAGCCAACCGGATCGCGCATGGTCGTGGTGCTGGATTCCGACGTGCCCGCTCAAGTGAGCGCCGCAGAGAAGGCATTGCGGCGCGAATTCGAGTACACGAAGGGGCCCGGCGAACGCGGGACCATCACTTTCGGCGACCGCATCGACTGGACCGCCAACCCCACAGAGGGGGAAGCGCGGACCCACCTGTGGAACGAGTCGATCAACCGGCATTTCCACTTCCGCCAGCTATCGGAAGCTTACTGGAACACGGGGCAGGAGAAATACGCCGAGGAGATCGCGCGGCAGATCCTGGACTGGACCAGTTCCATGCCCCGGCCAATGCTGTCCAACGGCAACAGCGTGGGCCACTACGCCTGGCAGACGCTCACCACCGGGATTCGCCTCGCGGACACCTGGCCGCAGGCGCTCTACCGGTGCATGGGCTCACCCGCCTTCGACGCCAACCTGCTCGCGGAGATCATGAAATCCGTGCGGGAGCAGGCCCGGCATCTGGTGAAGTGGCCCAGCAGCGGGAACTGGCTCACCGCCGAGTCCAACGGCCTGTTCACCGCGGGCATGCTCTTCCCCGAGTTCAAGGAAGCCGCGGATTGGCGGCGCATCGCCATCGAGCGCCTGTACAAGCAGCTTGACGACGAGGTCTACCCCGATGGTATGGAGTATGAACTCGCGGCGGGCTACAACAACTGGGTCGTGACCGAGTTCGCGCATATCCTGGAGATGGCCGAGATGAACGGCCTGCGCGGTGAGCTTCCCGCTGATTACCAGGACAAGCTGCAGAAAATGTTCAACTACCTGCTCTTCGCATCCATGCCCAATGGCGCGATCCCCGGGCTGAACGACTCCGGCAACAGCGACGTGCGCGGCCTCCTCACCACCGGCCACAAGCTCTTCCCCGAGCGCGAGGACTTCCGGTTCGTCGCCACCGCCGGGGCCTGGGGAGAGGCGCCCGAGCAGACCTCCTACGCGTTCCCATGGAGCGGGCATTACGTGATGCGCTCCGGCTGGGATGCCAACGCTACCTTCCTGCTCTTCGACGCCGGCCCGTACGGGATGGGGCACCAGCATGAGGACAAGCTACACTTCGTTCTGTGGTCGAAGGGGCGTCAGCACCTCCTGGACCCGGGCAATTTCTCGTATGACCGCTCGCGCTGGCGGCGATATGTGTTGGAGACCTATGGGCACAATACGGTGATGGTGGACGGCGAGAACCAGAACCGCGGGGCGAAGCGTGAGACATACTGGTGGCCGAAGCCCTGGCAGGGAGACGCGCCGCCTGAGAACGACACGCGCTGGGCATCCACGCCCGAATATGACTTCGCCGCGGGCATATACTCCGACGGATACGGTGAGAAGAACGCCATCGACGTCACCCACACTCGGCGTGTTCTGTACCTGAAGCAGCAGGACCTGTTCGTGGTTCTCGATGCCCTCGAGCCGGCGGACGAGGCAGAGCATACTTACGAGGCGCTCTTCCATCTCGACACAGAAGAAGCGCAGACGCTTGATGCGGGCGTTGTTCGCACCCTGAATGAGGGCCAGAGCAACCTGCAGATCACCCCGGCGCCCGTGCTCAATGTGGAGATCGTCAAAGGCAAGCAGGACCCTCCGGTGCAAGGGTGGGCCAACGGGCCGTGGCGGGCTATCCCGACGGCGATCTACAAGACGAGCGGTTCAGGCACAGTGCGGATGGCCTTCGTGCTGGAGCCGGTCGCGGCTGGGGAGGAACCGAAGGTCACCGCCGCGAAAGTGCTGACCACCGAACCGGGCTTCGCCGCGGTGGAGATATCGCTGGCGGATGGCGGCAGCATTCTCGTGATCCAGCGCGACGAGCCGGGGGAGCTCGTGGCCGTTGCTGGCATTGAGACCCAGGATGAGATGACCGTGCTGACCCGCGGCGCGGATGGATCCGTCACGGGAGTGCTGTCCTTCACCGGGAAGCTGCCCTGAACCGCCAGACATGACCAACCGGCCCTGAGGCAGGGCGCACACACGCCCTCCGCGGGCCTATCACCGAGGTGACGCCGCTATGTCTCGAACCTGCGCCATGCTTCTCGCATCGCTGGTCTGCATGTGTGCCTGCGCGGACCCGACGCCCGCCGAACTCACCGCTGGGTTCGTGCACCCGCCCAACTCCGCAAAGCCTCACACCTGGTGGCACTGGATGCACGGGAACGCCACGAAGACCGGAATCACCCGGGATCTCGAGGAGATGGCGCGGGTCGGCGTGGGCGGTGCACAGATGTTCGAGGTCAGCCACGGCATTCCGAAGGGCCCCGTGGACTACAACACCCCCGAGTGGCGCGCTCTCGTCAAGCACGCGGTCATGGAAGCCGACCGAGTGGGGATGGAGCTATGCATCCACAACTGCGCCGGCTGGTCCAGTAGCGGCGGGCCGTGGGTGACGCCCGAGCACGCCATGAAGATGCTGGTCTTCACTGATGCCATCGTACAGGGGCCCGGGCAGGTCCAGGTCCGGATGAAGCAGCCCGAGACCCGGCGTGGGTTCTACCGGGATATCGCTCTCCTGGCCTACCCGACGCGGCCTGCCGAGGCTGCGATGGCAGACGTCAGGCCCGTGATCAGCGCCGACCAGGAGGGCTTTCAGGGCGACCGCCTCGTTGACGGCAATCCCGGCTCAGCGGCGACCTTGAACTTGCGCGCCGGTGGCGATCAGAAGGGCATCACCTTCGAGTACCCCGAGCCCTTCACCGCGCGGTCGCTTACTGTCTGGGCAGCGCCCGGACGCGCGGGCCTGACGGTTGAGCTGCAGGTGGCTGACGAGGACGGAGCTTTCAGGCCTGTTACGCGTCTGGGCATCGGCGAACCGGGGCTTCTGCGCGCCCCCGCGTGCGTTGGCTTCGCGCCGGTAACTGGCCGCCTTTTCCGCATCGTCTTCCCAGGGGCTTCGCGTTCGGTTTCCCTCGGCGACATCGCACTCGGCGCTGGCTACCGCATCAGCAACTGGGCCGGTAAGGCGGGCTTCGATGTCAGCCACAACCCGGCCTTCGACACGGTTGAGCTTGGGCCGGAAGCGATCATTGCCTCCGAAGACATCCAGAACATCAGCGCCAGCATGGATGCCGAGGGGAACGTAACGTGGAACGCGCCCGAGGGCAACTGGACCCTCCTGCGCATGGGCTACACCCTCACCGGGAAGGAGAATCACCCGGCGTCAGATTCCGGGCGAGGCCTGGAATGCGACAAGATGAGCAAGGAGGCCGCGGAAGCCCATTTTGAGGGCATGCTGGGGAAGTTGATTGAGGAGATCGGGCCGCTCGCGGGCAAGGTCCTCAACAACATCCTCATCGACAGTTACGAGGTGGACTGCCAGAACTGGACCCAGAAGATGCCCGAGGAGTTCAAGGCCCGTCGCGGGTACGAACTGCTGCCCTTCCTGCCGGCGCTCACGGGCCGCGTGGTGGATAGTCTGGAGCAGTCGGAGCGCTTCCTGTGGGACTACCGCCAGACCATCGGTGACTTGTTCGCCGACTGTTACTTCGGGCATTACGCGGAGCTTGCCCACCGCCACGGGATGATGCTGTCCGTGGAGCCCTACGGCAATGCGGGGTTCAACGAGCTGATCTCCGGCGGGCGAGGCGACATTCCGATGACCGAGTTCTGGGTGGGCTGGGGTGTGGATCACAGTGGCGGCAAGATGGCCTCTTCCATCGCCCACACCAATGCCCTGAAGTTTGTGGGCGCCGAGTCCTTCACCGCAAGCCCTGAGAACGGGCGCTGGCAGAACCACCCGTATTCGCTCAAGCAGATGGGCGACTTCATCTACTGCGGCGGGGTCAACCGCTTCATCTTCCACCGCTACGCGCAGCAGCCGTGGGAGACGGTGCGCCCCGGCATGACCATGGGGCCCTGGGGCTTCCATTTCGAGCGCACCAATACCTGGTGGAACGACAGTCCCGCTTGGCTCACCTATCTCGCGCGCTGCCAGTATCTGCTCCAGGAAGGCCTCTTTTTCGCCGACCTGTGCTACTACCAGGGCGAAGGCGCCCCTGCGGGGCTGCCCGGCCGAAATGGCCTGCGGCCGGTCCCACCCGCGGGCTATGACTACGACGGCTGCAGTTCCGAGGTGCTACTCAACCGCATGTCGGTCAAGGACGGCCGCATTGTCCTGCCCGACGGGATGAACTACCGGATGTTGATTCTGCCCGAGCGCGACACCATGTCCCTGCCCATTCTGGAGAAGATCGCGTCGCTGGTGCGCGATGGGGCCACGGTCATGGGCAGGCCGCCCGCCGGCGCTCCCGGTCTGTCAGGCTACCCTCACGCCGACGCTCAGGTGCGGGCTCTGGCCGCCGAACTGTGGGGGCCATGCGATGGTCAGACTGTTACCGAGAACCGCGTGGGGAAGGGCCGAATCATTTGGGGCAGGTCACTGGAGGATGTGCTGGCGGAGATGGACCTGGCGCCCGACTTCCAGTACACGCCTCTGCGCGGCGAAGTGCGCGTGCCGTACATCCACCGAGTCATCGCGGGCCACGACATCTACTTCATCTCCAGCCAGAGCCGGCGCGTGGAGGCTGTGGACTGCTCTTTCCGCATCACTGGCCGCCCCCCGCAACTGTGGGACGCGGTCACGGGCAGCATCAAGCCCGCTCCACTGTGGCGCGAAGAAAATGGCCGCACCGTGGTTAGCTTGCGCTTCGGCCCGGCGGACTCCGTCTTTGTGGTGTTCCCCCCGGAAGCAGCCCCGCGAACACACGCTGTCTCAGCCACCCTAGACGGTCGTCCACTTGTTTCCTGGCGCACCGCGAACCTGCCGGACCTCGAGATCCGCAATGCGGTCTACGGTGTCCTGTCCGTGCCGCAGCAGGACATGGTGGACGTCACCCAGCAGGTCGCCGCGCTGGTGCGAGACGGGACGCTAACAGTGGCCGCCACCAATGCCCTCGCCGGCGATCCGGCGCCGAACGTGGTCAAGCAGATGCGGGTGCAGTATGTTTACAACGGGACGCCGGCCACGATCACGGTCGAAGAGAACGAGACCGTGCGGCTGCCCCGCCCCGGTGATGTGGTAGAGGGTCAGGAGGGCAGACTTGAGATCAAGCGCGCCCTGTATGGCATCCTGCCGCCCGAAGGCGCGCCTGAGCCCAAGCCCGCAACCATCGACGTCACTGAGATTCTCGCCGGTATGGTCAAGGACAACACCCTCAGCGTGGTCGCCGGCAACCAGCTTGCCGGGGACCCGGCGCACCTGATAGTGAAACAACTCCGGGTGGACTACTCCCTGGATGGCAAGCCCTATTCCCGCACCTACTCGGAGAACCAGACCATCAGCCTGCCGGAGGGCACAGAACCTGAGGCTACGCGCCTGGACGTGACCCCCGCGGAACTCGCAGTCAGTCCCGACGGCGACGTGACCCTGACCGCTTGGCAGGGCGGCAACTATGAGATCGTCCTGGATTCCGGGCAGGCCGTTCAGAGGTCGGTTACGGATATCCCCGAGCCCCTCGAGGTCATCGGCCCGTGGCAGGTGCGCTTCCCGCCGAATCTGGGCGCGCCGGAATCCGCCACTTTCGACAAGCTCATCTCCTGGCCCGAGAGTGATGTGCCGGGCATCAAGTACTTCTCCGGCACCGCGACCTATGCCCGCACGGTCAACGTCCCAGCTGATTTCCTTGCCGCCAACCGCCGGGTGAAGCTGGAACTGGGGCAGGTCCGCGAGATCGCCCGCGTGAGCGTGAATGGCACTCCGCTGGGCATCTTCTGGAAGCCGCCTTTCGATGTGGATGTGACCGATGTGCTGAAGCCGGGCGACAATATGCTGGAAATCAGCGTCACGAACCTGTGGCCCAACCGCCTGATCGGGGACGAGCAGTTCCCGGAGGACGCGGAATGGTCAGGTGGCGGCCCACTCAAAGCCATCCCGGAGTGGCTCGCACAGGGCAAGCCGCGACCCGAGACAGGCCGCATCGCCTTCGCAACCTACAAGCACTGGCACAAGGACTCGCCGCTGCTTGAATCCGGCCTGATCGGACCTGTCACGCTGCAGCCAGGGGTAGTCTTGCGTGTGTCGGGGACCCCGTAGCCGTCCAGTTAGGCACTGGCATCCAGTTCCAAGCCGTGACCGGAACCGGCGCTTCTGCCCACTGCGCGGTTCGCGGCGCCATTCCCGAACCGTTTATAGGCACGCGCTTCGCAGACGACAGCGCATCGTGGTGCTAGTCGCCCGGTTCTGCTGCATAACCAGCAATGCCAGACATTCACGACAAGATCGACGGAGGTAATCGCCATGAGACGTTTCGCTCTGCTTTGCTTCGCTGCCGTCCTCACCTTCCCTGCCCTGTGCCAGGATGGTCCGGTCACCATCGGCGGGGTCACGTTCGACCGGATAGACCCCGGCGAGCCCTTTACCCAGGCCAGGCTCACCGTGCAGGACTGGACGCCGCCGGAGCCTGTCGCCGCCGAATCCGCCGCGGGCATGATCCCCTTCGTCACAGGTGAACCCGGCGACAATCGCCCCGACCGTGCGCCGAAGCCTGAAGAGCGCGTGGACCGCCTGTCTGCCTTCGTCACACCGGATGAGTTCGAACCCGTCTGGGTGAGCGTCTGGGCGCTGGAGGACCTAAGCAGCCTCACCTGCACTGTGGACGCCGGGCAGGCGCCAATCACCGCTGAGGTTCGCCATGCGCACTTCTGGCCCCAGCGCACCGGGTGGCGATCCCGGCAGTGGTACATCACGCCGGAACTGCTTCTGCCCTGCGCGGATGGCAAGCGCACCGTGCCCGACCGCGAAGGGCTGCTCAAGGAAGAGGACTTTGATGTTCCCGCATCAAGCTGTGCGGTGCTCTGGTTCGATCTGCACGCCGCCGCTGATGCGACGCCAGGAACCCACCGCCTCAATGTGCGCATCCAGGCCGAGGGCAAGCCGGCCCTGGAGCTTCCGCTGGATGTCGAGGTCCTGCCCTTTGCGCTGAGGAAGCCAGACGATAAGTTCTGGCTCCTTTACGCCGATGCTGGCCGTTGGCGGAACATGAGCGACGAGCAGGTGCTCGATGAACTTAAGGACTTCGCCCGGCACGGTGTGACCGGCCTGGTTGAGATGCCCCTGGGTTCCGTCGATCTGTCCGAGATCAAGGACGGCAAGGTGAAGTTTGACCCGTCGGCCTACAACAAGCTGGCGGCACAGTGTATTGAAGCGGGCCTGCCGGGACCCCACGTCTGCTCGTATGGCGGCATGGCGCCGCGAATCAGGGACATTCTGGGGGTTCAGACCGATCTCAACACGGACGTCTGGCCCGAGGAGATCAAGCGCGGCGTGGAAGCCGTCTCCCGGGCTGCCTGCGAGGCCACGAAAGACGCTCCCGCCACCTGGTACTTCTACGGTGTGGATGAGCCGGGCGGCGACAATACTTACGCAATCCAGGAGTATCAGGCCTGGCATGCCGGCGGGGCCAATACGTACGCCACATTCTACCGCCTGGACTTCCTGGAGAAAGCCTCCGAGTATCTCGACGCGCCATGTTTCGTGACCGGCCTCGTTGCGGCCGAGGGCACGGCGCGCAGGGCGCGTGAAGCCTGCGAGCAGACCGGAGCGGAGTTCTGGTGGTACGGTACCGGCTGCTATGTGAACCCCTTCCCGCAGGAGGGATACCTCTTCCACAACCGCTACGGCGCGGGCTTCTTCTTCTGGAAGACCGGAGCGAAGGCCTCGGTTGCCTGGACTTTCTGCCGGCCGCATGGGGACGTCTTCAACGACTTCGACGGCAGCATTCAGAACTCCGCCGAGCCCAAAGAGCAGGCAACCACCTACCCGCACCTGCTCAGACCCAACGACTGGAGCACCTACCAGGGCGCGATCCCCACTCTAGCTTGGGACGGCATGCGCGAGGGGGTCGATGACTATCGCTACCTGTTCACCCTCGAGCGCACCATCGCGCGAGCACTGGAGAGCCGCGACCCGAAGGTGCGCGAGCTTGCCGGTGAAGCCCGAGAGTCAATGAACGCGCTGGTGGACGCGATCCCCTGGGCCAATCCCATGGGCGGCGTGGCCTTCGAGACCCGGAAGATGCACCAGGTTCGCCGCGCCATCGCCGATTTGATCGTGGGGCTCGAAAACGCATTGGCCGGCAAGCAGGCGAACCTCGGCGGAAGGGAGGCGGCGGCCACGCTGAAGGTCGCCGTCATCCGACCCGGAAGCGGGCAGCCAGATGCACCGCCCGTGGTCTTGCCGGGGCGCTGCCCCACCGCGCCGGTGATCGATGGCGTGCTGGATGATGAGGCCTGGGAACACTCGGCGATGGCCGACGGCTTCCGGGACGCCGCGACTGGCCGGAAGACTCGCCTCGATACCGCAGCCTGGATCACCTACGACGACGAGGCGCTCTATGTCGCCTTCAAGTGCCCGGAGCCTGCCATGAACAGCATCGTGGCGGAGCAGACCGGCCACGACACACCCATGGTCTGGGTGGATGATGGGATCGAGTTCTTCATCGCAGCGCCCGGCCGCACTCCGTACGCCCACCTCATCCTGAACACCAACAACTCGCTGTACGATGAACTCAGCCAGGACCCCACCTGGAACCCCAACGCCCAATCCGCGGTCGTCAAGCGCGACGACGGCTGGTTCGCAGAATTGTCCATCCCGTGGCGGGATCTTGAGGCAGGGGGCATCTCGCGCCAGTCGGTGATGTTCGTGAACTTCTGCCGAAACCGTTTCGTTCCCGGGGCTTCCGCCCACCACATCGCCTGGTCGCCAACGTACGGCGGCTTCCACGTGCCTGAGCGCTTCGGCACCGCGCTCCTTCAGGAGCCGCCCCTGGCCCTCACCCAACTGGACCTGCCCTCTTTGTGCGGCGAAGGAATCGCCCGGCTGAACGTACGCAATCTGACGGATCGCCCGATGGTGGCGTTCGTCGAGATCGCGGGCCGGAGGAAGGGAAACCTTGCACTTGATCCCGGCGAGTGCGTCCGGCTGGCGCTGCTGGCCCCAAACCTGCGGACCGAGGGTACTCATTCCATCCCGATCTCTTGGGGAGTGGGGGACAGGGTCACGGGGAAGGCCCTCGTGCCCGCTACCACTCCGCCTCCCCTGCACGTGCAGCCCGTCAGTGGCCTCGTATCCGGTGGCGATGTGGTTGAGATGCCCGTGTCCGTGAACATGGGGCCGCTGGAACGCTCGCGGTGCACAGTGGTCGTGGAGGTCAGCGATGCAAAGGGAACCCGGACGCACAGCATCGCCGCGCGTCCGGGGAGTGAACTCGACATTCCGCTTCAGTTGTCCGACCGTGCCCGGACTACCCCCCGACTGGTGGACGGCAGAGGCCGCGTCATCGCGCAGGGCAAGTCCCAGGTCTTCCTTGCAGTGCCGCGCTGATGCTCAGCGTTGCTACCCGCTGGACTGGCCCATCGCCTGCTCCACGTTCTCAAGCGCCGAGACCAGGCTGTTGCGAAGGGCCGTCCAGGCGGGGAGGCAACCCACCACAATAATAACCAGCAACAGCGCGTACTCGACTGAGGTATTGCCGTCTTCGTCATGCCAGAGACGCCGGATGGGGCTGATCATCTCTTGATCTCTCCTTGATTGCACCCAAGTCCATATACCCCGTTCACAGGCCTTTTACACCGGGGTCTCCTTGGTTATTTCAAGGAGAGCGCAAGACAGTAGCTCGCTACTCTGTCACCTCGGTAAGCTCCAACCCGTCAAACCACGCGGGCTC
>JAGPGE010000583.1 GCA_018056145.1 Armatimonadota bacterium | reverse complement strand
AACCGAGAGAAACTGCCCAACAAGCCCGGAGCGCGTAAGGACGCCTCCGCGTTTCTGGATGTCTTCGCCGACCGGTACTTCCGCCTCACATCCGAAGCGATCCGCCGCAATGACCCGAACCACCTGCTCCTGGGCGCGCGACACTCCCAAGGCGCCCCGGCGGAGGTCATCCGCGCCGAGAGCCGCTACAACGACGTGGTGAGCGCCACGATCTACGGTCTGCGCCCGCGCAGGCCGGTAAGCAATGGTTCGACGGACACGGACAGGCCCTGGATCGCCGGCGAGTTTCATTTCCAGGCGGAGGACGCTGGCCTGCCCTTCCGGGAGGTAGAGGGTATCTTCCCCACCCAGGCGGAGCGTGGTGACGCCTACCAGGACTACATCGCGGACGGCTTCGCCCTGCCCAACTTCATCGGGGCGCACTGGTTCGAGTACATCGATGAGCCGGCGACGGGGCGCTTCGACGGGGGCAAGGACGGCGGAGAGTGCCACAATATCGGGTGGGTGGACGTGCGCGACGAGGTGTGGACCGATTTCGCAGACCGGGCGAAGCTGGTGAACGCGAACCTGCCGCTAGTGTTGCGGTAGGCGCAGGCGGTGGCCTGTCTACGGCGGACGGCGAACCGGGGGACTGGCGGAGAGTCCGTCCGTCAGGACGATTGGCCGAAGGCCCATAGCCCCGTGCTTCAGCGCGTGGCGGCAAGGCGAAGGGGCAAAGGCTGAAGGCCAACGGCCGGCGCGGTACGAGCCCGCGCCTACAGACGGCGGACGGCCCCCGCCGCCCGCCGTCCGCCGCTATCCATTCACTATCCGCTATTCACCATTCGCCGCCGTCATGCATATGCTTCCGCAACCTTCTTCAGGCCGCGATAGATATCGTCCGCGTCCTCCTCGGTGAAGCCCTCATTCCAACTGGTGATGAAGGTGTTCGCCTGCGCCCAGTAGGTCTCCGGGTAGTCCTCAGCCTTGTACTCCACTCTGCGGCCATACGGGGGCTCCCACGGGAAGCTCCCGCTACCGTAAGCGCTATGCTCCTGGAACAGCGGGTACATGCAGATCGGAATACCGCCCGCGTAGCCGGTGCCGAAGGGAAGTCCTTCCGCCTGGATCGCCGACCGGAAGGTGGGCAGGTCGCACTTGAGCACGTCCTCGTCAATCTGGAAGGAGAAAATCCACCACGCGTGGTTCGCGAGCGGGTGGATCCACGGCGGCTTGATCCCCGGAATCGTGCTGATCTTTTCCAGCAGCGCGTTGGCCGAAGCCCGGCGGCGCCGCAGGATCTCCGGCAGCTTCCGGGTCTGCGCGAGGGCCACCGCGCCGGTGAGTTCGTTCATCCGGTAGCAGATGCCCAGGCGCGTGTAGCCGCGCATCTCGCCGCCGCGCTCGTAGTACTTGTCGTGGAACATGCGGACGCGGCTCATCAGTTCATCGTCATTGCCAACCACCATGCCGCCGTCGCCGGTGGTCATCTGCTTGCTCTGCTGGAGTGAGTAGCACCCCAGATGCCCGATGGTGCTGACCCGCTTGCCGTCGAACTCCGCGCCGTGGGCCTGGGCGCAGTCCTCAATCACGTACAGATTGTGCTTTTCGGCGATGGCCATGATCTCATCCATCGGCGCGGGCTGGCCGAACAGGTGGACCGCGATGATCGCCCGAGTCCGGTCGGTGATCTGGGACTCAATCGCGTCCGGGCGCATGATCATGGTGCGACGGTCTACGTCCGCGAAGATCGGGATCTGGTTGCACCACAGGATGCCCATGATCGAGCCGATGTCGGTGACCGTCGTGGTGATGATCTCGTCGCCAACCTCCAGCTGCAGGGCCGCCACGGCGGAATGGATCGCCGCGCTACCCGAGGTCACCGCCACGCAGTGCTTGATGCCCACGTTCGCGGCGTATTCTTGCTCGAACTGGTCCACCATCTTGCCGCCGTAGCGGAATAGATTCCCCGACTGGACCACTTCGGTGAGGAGTTCGATCTCTTCCTGCCCAAACAAGCGGCCTGAGGCGTTGCCCGTGGTCGGCCATGGCTTCTCCCGGGTTTTGGGTCCCCCGTTGATCGCGAGTTCCGACGACATCGGCGTCACTCCCTGGTCTATTTGATGCCCGGTTCATCCGCCGGGCGCGGATTGGTCCTCGTCTATCCGGCTGGTATGGGCGCTGCCTGTCCCGTCTCGCGCATCCACTCATTCACCGCATCAGCAATGTCCGGCCACAGGTTCAGGTACATGACGTTCGCAAACTCGTGGACGCAGACGCCGTCCAGCGTGGGGTTGCGCAGCATCTGTGCCAGCGCGTTCCGCCACTGGAGCCGGCAGGCATCCCAGGTCTTCCCATGGATGCCGGTTGAACGTGGTGAAGACGGAGCCTGTCCCCGCCCAGAGCGCGGTATCGCGTCAGGTCAGTGCCCGCGCTGCCCAGGATGCAGGGACAGCCCTTTCCCCACCGCTGAGAACACCTCGCCCACCTAGGGCATGGCGTCGAACTCCAACTTCAGGTCCTGCGCCCCCACCGGGCCGCACACAGACAGAAGCGCCACTGGAATGATCGTCCGTAATCTCAAGACGCTCACTCCTTCCCTGCCAGGATCTTGAAACCCCAGTCAAAGCGCTTGTAGTCGTAACGCGAACTCCAGGCATTCCCGCCGGGGTAAGCATCGCCCATGGTCCGCCACATGTAAACGCCGCTCTCGCTCGTGGTGTCCGGCGCGTACAGCCAATAGACTTTCCCCGCCTCCAGCGCCAGCGGCTTGTCGAGCTTCGCGTATCCCCATTGGTACGCGGGTTCGCGGGCGAAGTCGTCTGCGGTGAAGGTCACCGTGGCGAGGATGTCCTTGCCGGGCTTGTCTCCATCATCAGCGCGCAGAGAGAGCTGGACCGGCGCAAGGGATGCCGTCTGTTCGCCCCGCAAGGAAGCGAACACCCCGACGACCTGTGCAGTTGCCGCCTGATCCAGCCGGAAGCTCTGGGCCGTGCCATGCATGGTGGACTGGTCGGCCTTGCCCACCGGCGTCTCCGCGGCAACCAGGACCACGTAATCGCCTCGTTCCACGGCTTCACGCAGCGCCTTCTGGGCCGCGAGGCGCTCCTGCCGGACGCGCGCGGCCTCACGGGCGCCGGCAACGGCCTGCCCGGTATCGCCGGGGAAATCAATGACAACTCCGTCCGCACCCGCCGCCTGCAGGGCGACGATCATCGCGCCCCCAAGCTGGACGAGATCCTTCCCCCGACACCAGACCCAGACCGGCAGGTCCCGGTCCGTGGAGAGCTTCAGGTTCATCAGGTTCGTGGGACCGGCGACCTCGACCATCGCCTCGTCCAGAAGGCCCGCGCCGATCCAGCCCGGCACATCCAGAGGCACCGAGACCGCCGAGTGGGGCAGCAGATCTTTCTCCGAACACGCCAGCGCCAGCCGGGTGTCGGGGAACCGCTCGCGAACAGCCGCCAGCAGCGCGCGGATGCCCTCGGCCCGGAATACCGCGAATTTCGCGCGCTCCAGAGATGCCGCGGGCGCCTTGCGCGGGTCCGGTCCACCGCCTGCGACGAATGCATTCACCGCGGGCGTGTTGAAGCCGAAGGCCCGCGCCAGATTCACGCCGCCGGGCCAGTCAGAATGGGGCGCCGCATTGAGACAGATTCCGGCAGGCTTCGACTGCAGCAGCGCTGCGATCTGTGCCATCCGCGCAGCGCGCACTTCGGGCATGCTGTAGCAGGGGGACCGCCACAGGTATTCGTAGCCGTCGTCGCGCAGGTCGCGCCACTCGGTGTGGACCTCCAGCAAGTCGCGGCCGGTAGCGTCCGGCAGGGGGCTGAAGAGATCCACGACGATCCACGCATCGGCGGGGAGACCCTCGGGCGCCGCATACCCCAAGCAGCGCACCATCACCCGCTCCACATCCGCGGACGGGGTGGCAGCCGTCTCCGTCACCCCGGACACCTGCATCCCATCGATTGCGGCGTGAGCCTGCCAGGTGACCAACAGCACCATCACGACAATGTGCGGCCAGGTCTGGCGCATCCGGCATCGCCTCTCTCAGGCAAGTCGCTGTCCACGGTAATTCGAC
>JAGPGE010000582.1 GCA_018056145.1 Armatimonadota bacterium | reverse complement strand
TCATCATACAGCGACGGCGTCCGGGGCAGGTTCTTGTGCTGCAACGAGATCACCTCGAACCAAGATTCCCCGAAGTCGCAATAACCCCTTCACCCTTTTTCAGCGGCTACATGATCGCGATCACGACCAACAGCTCGATAAGTGTGAAGCCCGACTTTTTCACCATGCATGCCACCTCTTGGTGTGTTTTGTGCAGCCGACGTGCCGGTATCACCGGGCATGATGCGCGATTGTACACGAAACGCTTCTTTCTATCAAACGCTGAATTTCCAAATATGTTTCCCAGTTATGGATTTTCTCAAAGGGACGCGCCGGCTCATCGGCGAAACTGCTCGGCGTGCCCGCGGATCACAGACCCCCTTTGCCCCGGGAGGAGCCGACCGTGAAACCGCTCCCCGCCTTCCCAGACATGGAGCCGCTGGAGATTGAGCACAAGCCGGTCATCGACGCGCTGCTGCACAAGCTCCAGCCCGAGACCTCAGAATTGACGTTTACGAACCTGTACATCTGGCGCCATCCTTACGGCCTGCAGGTGACCGAACTCGATGGCGCCGTCTGCCTCCTGGCCCTGCGAGCCGATCCCGAGGACTCTTTCCTGCTGCCGCCGCTGGGCGAAGCCGCGGGGGTCGCACAAGTACGCACGTGCCTGGAGTGGATGGCTGATAATGAACATAACCCGCGGCTGTGGCGGATCGGTGAGGCGGCGATAGCACGGCTCGGGCTGTCGGCGGATGAGTTCAGCATCGAACCCGACCGCGACAACTGGGACTATGTGTACCGGGTGCGGGACCTGGTGGATCTGCCCGAAGTGCGCTATCAGGACAAGGTGCGCCACATCAATCAGTTCACCCGTAAGTTCAGGCCGGAATACCACCGGATCACCCCCGATCTCGTGCAGGCCTGCCAGGACCTGCAGGACCTGTGGTGTGACGCGAAGCACTGCGACTTGTACTCCAGCCTCCACGCTGAAGCACGGGCGGTGAAGGAAGCGCTCTCCAACCTGGACGCACTGGGGATCACTGGTGGCTGCCTCATGGTCCGCGGAAGGGTCCAGGCATTCGCACTGGGAGAGCCTTTGAACAACAGCACCGTGGTGATCCACATCGAGAAAGCCAGTCCCGACCTGCATGGCGCGTTCCAGGCCATCAACCAGCAGTTCCTGGAGCATGAATGGCAGGGCTTCGAGTACGTGAACCGCGAACAGGACGTGGGCGAGCCCGGCCTGCGCACTGCCAAGGAGAGCTATCACCCGGCGAAGATGGTGGAGAAGTACGTGGTGAGGTTGGCATAGCGAGATCATCATCCCGCTTGTGAACGTCGGGTCAACTCGCTATACTGATTAATTGTGTTATACTATGCGGAGGTGCTACCCCATGAGACGCGGCTTTACCTTGATCGAGCTCTTGGTCGTCATCGCGATCATTGCGATCCTCGCTGCCATCCTGTTTCCCGTCTTCGCAAGGGCCCGCGAAAAGGCCCGGCAATCAAGCTGCCTGAGCAATGTCAAGCAGCTTATGCTTGCTCACGCCCAGTATATGCAGGACTACGACGGGTTTACCTGCCCGTCCTATCTTGTCAACGGTGCCTCTCCCTATACCATCTGGTACGACCACCTCACGCCCTACATGAAGAACCAGGGAATCGTCATCTGCCCGTCCGACCCCACGCGCGGCGCAGGGACGGTGTCCGCGAGCAACATCGGTTACGGCTGGAACTACTACTGGCTGACCTATGCGCCTCCTGGCCGCACGGCAGGCTACAACAACACCGTCACCGGGTTCTTCACCGCCCACGAGTCGAAGGTTGCGCAGCCCGCGGACACCATCGTCCTGGGCGATAGCCGGGATAACCTGGACTACGTCATCTACCCCCACGCTCTCGGCACCAACTACTCCCCGGACCCGCGCCACAACGAAGGCTGCAACATGGGGTTCCTGGACGGCCACGCCAAGTGGATGCGGCACGAGGATGCCCTGGTCACCAGCCACTGGGACTGCAACTAGCCCCATCCTGCGCTACACAATCCGCGGGGAGCCTGGACGACCGGGCTCCCCGTTGTCGTATCTGCCCGCACCCCGGAAGGTCATTCCGCGATGCGTGTCGAATCAGCGCCTCTGCACACTCCAACGAAAGGCGGCACTCACCTTGACCCTCCGGCAGCGCTTCAACCGCGTCCTGCATTACCAGAAAGTGGACCGCATCCCGTTCTTCGAGTTCGGCTACTGGGCCGAGACACTCCCCAACTGGCACAAACAGGGCCTGCCGCCCGAGATCGACACTGAGCCGAAGGCCTACGAGTACTTCGGTATCGAGAACTGGGGCGGGTTCCCGTGCAATGTGGGCCTGCTCCCCGGATTCGAGACCGAGACTGTCGAGGAAAACGACGAGTACATCATCTACCGCAATGGCGACCGTACGCTCATGCAGGAGCGCAAGGGCGTCATCCACACGATTCCGCATTACCTGGAATTCGGCCTGAAGAACCGGGAGGACTGGGAGCTTTTCAAGGAGCGCCTGGACCCGAATGATCCGCGCCGGCTGCCCCAGGGCGACGACTGGGATGCCGCGGTCAAGGCCGCCAACGAAGCCGAGCACCCGGTGTCCATCAATATCGGCAGCATGATCGGCATCCCGCGCAACTGGATCGGCTTCGAGAACATCGGGCTCATGTCTTACGATGACCCGGAACTGCTGGATGACATCATCGAGCAACTGTGCGTGGTCTGCTGCACGGTGATCGACAAGGTTCTCAGCGAGGTGGAGTGCGATTTCGGCGCGGGCTGGGAGGACATCTGCTTCAACAGCGGCCCGATCCTGTCGCCGGCGTTCTTCGACAAGCACGTGGTGCCTCGGTACAAGCGGATCACCGACATCTGCCACATGCACGGAGTGGATGTCAACTGGACCGACTGCGACGGCAATGTGGTGCCGATCATCCCGCAGTTCCTCGCGGGCGGCATCAACTGCATGTTCCCCATCGAAGTGCGGGGCGGTTCGGACCCGGTGGCCATGCGCGCCCAGTTCGGCAAGCAGTTGCTGCTCTGCGGCGGGTTCGACAAGATGGCCTACTATACTGGCGCTGATGGCATTGACGCCGAACTCATGCGCCTGAAGCCCACGGTGGACGAGGGCGGCTTCATCCCCTTCTGCGACCACCGCGTCCCTGCCGACGTTCCGTACGATGCGTACCTGTGGTATCTGAAGCGCAAGCGGGAGATATTCAACGCGGGTATGAAAGAGCCGCAGTACGACGAGTCGAAGCTCAAGCCACCCAGTCCGGGGAAGTGGATGGGCGAATAGCGGCGAACTGCGCACCGATGACCCGCGCGCGGCGGTGCCCGAGAGGGCATCCGCCGCGCTTTCGTATCAGCCGGCCGCCAAGGTCCAGACGGTTGGGCGGCGAAAGAGAATGAAACGCTTCACTGGAGTTGATGCCCCGTGTTGAGATCGCTTCTTGCCGCCTCCGTGCTCACGATTCTCGCGGTTCCGCTCCCCGCCGAAGTGGTGTTCCGGTACGACTTCGAGCAAGGGGCAGACCTCGCAGCCTACGAGGGCTTGCAGTTCCGGGACTGCACCGCCGAGATCGTGCCCGCCGGCCCGGACGGTGACGGGCACTGCCTGAAGCTCACCTCGAAGAAGGCTTCGCGCTATTGCACGGTGACTATCCGGCGGCCCGTGAAGCTCCTGCGCAACCTGATGCTGAGCTTCGACCACCGGGAGGAGATCGAGGAGGGCAAGCGCGCCGCCTATCTGGGCCTGCTGTTCTTCGACCCCGCGGACAAGCAGTGGTTCGGCAGCGATAAGTTCGGGCCCGAGTGGAAGACCGCGGAAGTGCAGGTGGCGCGGCTGAACTCCCCCAACGGCGGGGTGCTCACGCTGGGCAAGGAGCTGAGCCATCTCAACCTGTATGGCCGAGCCGAGGGCGATACGGAAGCGGTGATGACGGTCTGGCTGGACAATATCCGGCTGGAGACCCGAGAGTTCGCCGGGCGTCGCTCCGAAGCCTCACGTGTATCCACCGCGAACCCGCCCCTGTTCAACTGGTCGCGCACCGATCGGCCCTCGCGCCTGGAG
>JAGPGE010000581.1 GCA_018056145.1 Armatimonadota bacterium | reverse complement strand
TCCATGAACGCGCCAGGGTCGCCCTCGTCGCCGTTGCAGATGACATACTTCGGTTCGCGTTCGGAGCTGTGTACCAGCGACCACTTGCGGCCGGTGGGGAACCCCGCGCCACCGCGCCCGCGCAGGCCGGAGCGGCTGATCTCGTGGATCACTTCCTCCTGCGTCATCCCGGTCAGGCACGCGCGCAAGGCCTCGAATCCATCGTGCGCCAGGTAGTCGTCGAGATCCAGTGGGTCGGTGACGCCGTACAGTTCGGTGGCGATGTGCTTCTGCGGGCCCAGGAAGGCGCAGACCGGGCCGTCACGGGTGTCGATGGAGTAGCGGGTCACCGGCTCCCAGGCCTCGTCGGTGAGAATCTGGTCCAGCGCCTCTGTCACCAGCGAGCGCACCTTCGGCGCCAGCGCTTTCGGCTGGAAGTGCCGCCGGACCACTCCCCGCGCATCGGCTGCGCGCATCTTCGCGTAGGTTGTCGGCTGCTGTCCCGGGACGTGTACTTCGACGAGGGGCGTCTGGTGGCACATGCCCACGCATCCCACGGGTTTGACCACAACAGGCGCCTGGAGTTCGCGGACAGCCTCCTCCAGCGCTGTGCGCACATCCATGCTCCCGCCGGCGATGCAGCACGAGCCCACTCCGATGCGGATCTCCGCCATGCCCTCCGCGGGAGACTGGCCGGGCAGCAGAGTCAGGCGCTTTTCGGCGCGATCCACATCACGCAGAAAATCGCTGAGCATGTCCGGCACGCCATCGGGAGTAACATGCCCGTAGGTGATGCCGTCGATCTGGACCACGGGAGCGAGGGTACAGCAGCCAAGGCAGTCCACGCGGCCAAGTGTGAACAGGCGGTCTTCGGTAGTGTCGGCGTCGCCCTCGAGCTTCAGGTGCCGGCGCACCGCGTCCGTGACTAGTCCCGCTCCCTTTACGTGGCAGGCGGTCCCGTGGCAGACGCTGATCACGTGCTTGCCCACGGGCTGGTGACGGAACTTGGAGTAGAACGTAGAGACGCCCTCGATGGTGGCGGGAGAGATATCCGTGATCTCACTCACCCGCCGCAGGGCCTCGAGGGGCAGGTAGCGGTAGCGCTTTTGGATGGCCTGCAGAATCGGGATCAGCGCATCAGCCTGCCGTCCAAGGCGCTCCACGATGGCGTCCACTTCGGCCAGGTCAATGCCGGCAGCCGGGCACGACTCGCAGGCGCAGACGGGCTCAGGCACCGGCGCTTCGTTCACCGCGGGTTCTTCGGTTGTGGGTGCGGCTTGCGTTTCGGGTGTCATTGCTTTTGGGATTTGCCAATGCAGAAGAGTCGCTTCTCAGTACGCATGAAGATGTGGCCGTCAACGAGGGCAGGCGTGGTCTCGGTCTTCTCGCCCAGCTTGCTGCGCACGAAGAGCTTGTACTTGGTGGCTGCTTCGATGACGTGGGTCGTGCCGTCGGTGTCCGTCAGGTACACCTTGTTCCCGGCGATGATTGGTGATGCGGTGAAGGAGACCTTCAGGTCCTCCTCCCACAGCAGCTTGCCGGTCTTCGCATCGAGACAGGTGACCGTGCCGTAGCTGGCCGCGAGGATCACGATCTCGCCGTTGCAGGCCGGGCTGGTGGTATCTGTCGCCCCCACGTCCGACTTCCAGACCCGCGTGGGCTTGTCGTTGGTGCCGGGAGCCGGAGGCTTGATCGCGAACACTCCCGCCCCATCCTGGCAGACGTATACGATCCCATTGGCGTAGGCTGGGCTGGGGGCCACGTCGCCGCTCAGGCATTCCACCCGCCAGAGCTCTTTGCCCGTTGCCGGGTCGTAGCTGATGACGAAGGGGTTGGCGCAGGTGACCACTTCCGCTCGGCCCGCATTGATGATCAGCGCAGGACTTGCCCAGGAATTGGGCACTGGTCGGGGGGTGCTCCACGCGTTCTTGCCGGTCTCCGCATCCAGGGCGATCAGCTCCGACATCCCGTCTTCTTTGGAGGAGCCCTGGTCGAACTGGATGATGACCTTGCCGTCGTAACAGACCAGCGACGAAGCATGGCCGTATACGTTTTCGGGCCGTCCAAGAGCCTTGGCCCAGGCGAGCTTGCCATCGAAGTTGAACGCAGCAACGTCTCCGTTTGCGAAGATCGCGAAGGCGCGTTGGCCGTCGGTGGTCATGGTCGGCGCGGAGTAACCGGTATCGTCCATGACATCAGGCGGATCGTCGTCCTTGCTCATCTCGATGACGACCGGCTGCTTCCACAGGAGTCTGCCGTCTATGGCGTTGAAGCAGTACACCTCGCGGGCCTTCTCGGTGGCGCCGGCCAGGAAGACCTTGTCTCCCCAGACGATAGGGGAGTTCTTCCCGGGAAGCGGCACTGGCGTCTTCCAGAGGATGCCCTTGCCTGAGGTGGCGTCCCATTCGCTGATGAACTCGCTGGACGCACGGCGGCCAGCGCCAGGCCCACGGAAAAGCGGCCAGTTGCGCTGGAAGTCCGCGGTGAAGGCGGCCTGCGCGGGCTGGCTGCCGTTCGCTCCGCCGGGCAGTCCGGGTGCGGCGCCTCCGGGCAGGCCGGGGGTGAATCCGGCTCCACCGTTGGGTGTTGTGCCAGTGCCTTCAGGCGCGGTTGGAGCGTCAGGACCAGGCTTGCCAGGCGGTCCCGGAGGTCCAGGGGGACCTGCAGGTCCGGGTGGTCCAGCGGGCCCCGCAGGCCCAGCCGGACCCGCCGCGCCGGGGGCCCCGGGAGCACCGGGCGCTCCAGGGGGGCCCGGGTAACCTGCGGCTCCCGGGGCACCGGGCGCTCCGGGAGCGCCCGGCGGCCCTGCCGGTCCAGGCTGGCCGGGAATGCCCATCGGAGCTGCCGCGCCAGTCTGGGGAGCGGCGGGATTACTGGCTCCGGCCACGAGCGTAGGATTTGTCTCCGGGTTCCCGCGCAAGGCCGCTTCCTGTTCGTCCGCCTTCGCCTTCTCCGCGGCACGCACGTACTCGGACGCCGGGTCATGCCTGCCCAGAGTGGCCAGGATAATGAATGCGCAGGCCAGCACAATGCCGAGAGCGGCCACGGAGCGCCGCCCGAGTGCCGCTTCCGTCCAGGTTTTCGCAGGCCCGGCTGCGTCAGGTTCCGGCAGCTTCTCGGTGAACCGGGCGGCCGCATGCAGGGAACCCAGCAGCACCACAACACCCGCCAGCAGCAGGTACATGCCCAGGAAGGCCCGGGCCCGGGTGCGAAGATACGTGGCCCGCACCCGCCGGTCCAACTCCCGGATCTCGTTGCGGACCTTCATGTTCTCCGGTTCTCGGGCGAGCTGGCTCTTGAGGGTGTGGATCTGCGCCGGCTCCCGCGGATCAGCGCCCCGCGCCTGGATCATGTTCGCCGCAAGCAGGCCGAGAACCACCAGGCAGAAGACGAATGCCACGGCCGCCGTGGCAAGCGCCGCCTGGCGGTACATACGTACGCGTGCGTCCTGCGGGGACGGGGTCTGCACCTCGTCCGTCATGACTGGTCCTCCTGTGGTGCGTCCGTCAGAGACAGCGCCCGTTCATGGTCCAGTGGGCAGTAGTTGTAACACCGCCCGCAGACGACACAGGCGGACTGGTTGATCTGATAGATGCTCCGGTGGCGGCGCACCGAACCCGACACCAGCCGCAATCCCAGCACAAGCCCTAACCAGCCGCCGAGAAACCAGCTCCCCGTGGCGTACCTGCGGTGTACGTCCAGGGCCGCCACGTATGCGTCGGTCCGCGGCACACCGCGCTTTGCAAAGGCCTCAGTCTCGTCGGTCGGCTCGGTGATCTTGCCCTGTTCCTCCTGCCAGACCTGGGCCGCGAGCCTCACCCGGTAGTCCGCCCGCGCAAGGAAAGGGCTTGCCAAACGTACCAGCCCGCCACCAGCGATCATCAGCACGGGGATCAGCGCGATCAGCAGGCCCAGTCGCCTGCGTTCAGCAGCCCGCGGAAGATACTGCGGCGCCGGTGTGGGCGGCTGAATCGCCCCGTACGGGCAGGCTTCCGCACACAGGTGGCAGTTGATGCAGTCGCCCGTGGTGATGCGCACCTTCTCCCGCGAGAACGGGGATAGCAGGCCCAGCAGGAACCCGTAAGGACAAGCATACCTGCAGTAC
>JAGPGE010000580.1 GCA_018056145.1 Armatimonadota bacterium | reverse complement strand
GCGTAGGCCGACCGTCCCCGCCGGCGAGTCCGTCTCGCCAAGGCCGTCGAGTGGGACGCTCGACCTACGCGTTATCCCGCAATGCCCGACCTCCCTACAACTCCACAACCTCGTTGTACTTCTCCGACAGCCACTCCACGCCGGTCTTCGTCACGCGGACGCCGTTCTCCCACCGCAGACCGAACTTGCCCGTGATGTACAGGAAGGTGTCCACCTGGAAGGTCATGTTCTCCGCAAGCGGATACTTGCTGGAGCTTTCCATCCATGGCCGCTCGACTTCCATGAGGCCGATGGCGTGGCACGGGCCGTAAAGCAGGTACTCACCGTAACCCGCCGCCTTCACGATCTCCTCGAACTTGATGACCACATCCGCCGCGGGTACGCCGGCTTTCATCATCTCGGCGGTCTTGTAGTGCATCTCCAGGCCGAAGCTCACCAGGTCCCGCATCTTCGGGGGCATCTTGCCGATGCAGACCGGCCGACCCACGCTGGAGGAGTACCCGCTCACAAGCGCGCCGATGTTGAGCTGAATCAGCTCGCCCTCCTTGATGACCTTGTTGCTCGGGCGACCGATGGCGTGGGTGCTGTTCTTGCCGGAAAGGACGTAGGTCGGGTGGCCTTCATACTCCGCGCCGTTCTCGTACATGGATGCCTGGGCGAGACCCACGACCTGCTGCTCGGTCATGCCGGGCTTCATGTTTTTCAGGACGTATTCAGTGGCCACTTCGCTGATGCGGAAGGCCTCGCGCATGCACTTAATCTCATTGGCGCTCTTGATGGTGCGCATCTCGACGATCAGGTCGTCGGCGCGCACGATCTTCGCCTTGCCCGCGGCCTTCCTCAGGGCCTCGTACACCGTGACCGGCATGACCGGCAAACCCGCCACGCCGATGCGCTTGACTTCCTTCCCATCCGCCGCTTTCGCGATCACGTCGGCGAAGGTATCCAGAACCACGCCGGGGTACTCGGGCTCCGCGGATTCGCGGTACTCGAGAAGCTGCATGATGTTGTCGCACTTGCCGCGATCCTGGGCGAAGGTGAGGGTCTCCGGGCCGATGAGCAGGATCGGGTCGCCCTCGCGGCCAAGCGCCACGCCGCCGGTTTCGAACAGCGGCCAGTAGTCCGACAGGTAGCGCACCATGGACGGGTCAGCCTCGTCGCCATGGGCGATGAGCACGTCCAGATCGTTCTCCGCCATCTTCTGCTGGAGCGTTGCCCAGCGCTTCTGGAACTCAGACTTCGGGATCGAGAACTTACCGGCCATTGTGCTGCCTCCTGTGACTTACGGGTCTCCGCACGGAGCCCTGTTGTGCGCGCGTAAGCCGCTCAATGCGGCCTGAGGAGGGCAGTTCGCCGGGCGCCGCCCCGTTTCCTCCACACCGCGCGAAGAAGTCGGAGGAACGCGGCGCGCCTGCGAGGAACCAGCAGTCGCAAGCTCCCTTTGGCGGGAGCGATGAACCCGAACCGGCCAAACCTGGAGGCCTCGCGCCATGCACAACCCGAAGTGGTGCATCTTCTTCGACTTCCACACCATGCCCGCCAACCCTGATGTAGGCAAGGGCTTCGACTTCGACGCCATCACCGGACAGCTTGCTGACTGCGGAGTGGACTACATGGTCTTCCCCGCCCGCTGCAACCTGGGCACCGCGTACTACAACACGAAGATAGGCATCCGCCACGCGGCGCTGGAGTACGACCTGATCGGGGAACTGGCCAAAGCCTGCCAGAGACGGAACATCGCGCTGACCACGTATATCAACATCGGCCTGAGCCACGAGGAGGGCCTGCTGCACCGGGACTGGCTGGTGCTCACCCAGGAGGGCTACGCCTACAAGCCCAACCGCCTGGACCATTTCTTCCGCAGCATGTGCTACAACTCGCCCTATGGCGAGCACGTGACCGAGATGGTGCGCGAGGTGGCATCCGGTTACCCGATTGCCGGCTTCTTCTTCGACTGCATGTACACCCCCCCGTGCGTCGGCGTAGAGTGCATTCGGGAGATGAAGCAGCTGGGCTATGACTGGCAGGACGAGGAGCAGCTTCACGACTACAACTACATGAAGATGAACCGCATGGCCCGGCAGCTTGCGGATGCCGCGAAAGCTATCAACCCCGAACTGCTCATCTACTGCAACGGTATCGACTACGAGGCCCAGGATGACATCGGCACCTACCTGGAGTTCGAATGCTTGCCTACCGGCGGGTGGGGATACGAGGCCCTGCCCATGGGCGCGAGGTATCTGCGCACTCTTGGCAAGCCGGTGCTCAACATGAGCGGCCGCTTCCACAAGTCGTGGGGCGATTTCGGCGGCATCCGCACCGAGCCCAGTCTTGAGTATGACTGCGTCTACGGAATGGCCAATGCCATGCGCACCACTATCGGCGACCATTTCCACCCGCGCGGGGACATCAACCAGCCGGTCTTCGACCTGTACAAGCGCCTGTATGACCGGCTCCAGCAATACGAGCCGTGGCTGGAGGATGCGACGGCGGAAGTGGACACAGCGGTGGTCTGGCAGGCGCCTTACCCGGGCTACAAGTTCATGAGCCCCAGCCGGCGCCAATATTGGGACAAGCAGTACAACGCCATCAAGGGCGCCACCCGTCTCCTGTGCGAGCTCAAGTGGCAGTTCGACATCGTCACCGACTTCTGCGACTGGGACAAGTACGAGCTACTGGTGCTGCCCGATCATATGGCGCTCAACGACGAGTGGGCGGCGCGAATCCGCAGACACCTGGACAAGGGCGGAGCGATCATCTCCAGCGCCTGGTCGGGGTTGGACCCGGAGGGCAAGGATTTCGTCTTCGCCGACTGGGGCGCGCGGTTCATCGGCGAGGACCCGTATGACCCGGCTTTCTTCCGCCCGACGAGTGAGGTCGCCGAGGGCCTGCCCGACATGCCGATCACCCTCTACCAGCGTGGCACGAGCATTGAGCCGCTGCCGGGCGCGGACGTGTTCGGGGAGATCATTGCCCCGTACTACAACCGGCACTGGGACGGCGAGCACGGGTTCGTGTACATGCCTCCGGACAAGCCCACCGGGCGCGCCTGCATCGTTCAGAAGGGCCGGCTGGTTCACCTGAGCCACCCGCTGTTTTCGAGTTACATCATCGACGCCCAGGTGCCGGTGAAGCAGCTTATCTCCAACCTGCTGGGGCGGATCATGCCCGAGCCCCTGGTGAAAGCGCCGGCGTTGCCGTCTTTCGCCCGAGCGAATGTTACCGCGCAGCCGGGCCGACGCATGCTGCACCTCATGAGCTACGTGCCCGAACGCCGAGGTAACAGTGTGGACATGATCGAGGAGCGCATCGAACTGCGGGACGTGCCGGTTGCACTGAGAGCGGACGGGCGCGAGGTCACATCGGTGTACCTGGCACCGGACAAGACGCCGCTGTCCTTCGAAGTGCGCGACGGGTACATCCACACAACCGTGCCGAAGGTGGACGGGTACGCGATGGTGGTGTTCGAGAGGTAGAGCAGCCGGCTTCGAGGGGTGACTCTGCTTACGCCAGAACGCTCGGAATGGCACGGTCGGGCATTGTCTCGGTGGCCCCGTGGGGCCCCGCGGGCTGGACGACGCGCACGCCCCACGGCTGACGCGGAGGGCATCGCACCCACTTGCATCACGCCGACTTCCAGCGAACGCACCCCTTCAGTGCCCGGTCTCGCTTTCCTTCGAGGCCCGGATGAGCCGCGGGATGAACGCCAGCACGATGACGAGAATCACCATCGAAACGGGGAGCACGAGCACGCCCGAGCGCAGGCCCAGCAGGTCACCGAGCCTGCCGATGGCCCACGGGAAAAGCACACAGCCGCCGACTCCCGCCGCCGCGAGCAGCGAGAAGAGGGACGTTGACCCGGTGGCGATGTGGTCCGACGCAACCGACAACAGCGTGGGCCAGAAGCAGGCGACGAACAGCCCGCCCAGGCTGAACAGGATGTAGACCACGGTGAGATTGGGGGCGAAGGTCAGGCCCAGGGTCGCCGCCCCACACAGTGCCGCGGAGATGATCATGAGCCGCACGGGGGACATGCGCATGACCAGAGCGCCGCTCCCGAAGCGCCCGATCGCCATGGCGACACCGTAAAGAG
>JAGPGE010000579.1 GCA_018056145.1 Armatimonadota bacterium | reverse complement strand
CTCCCACTGGCGGCTGACCGGGGATAACGACTGGGCGCGCCGGATGTACCCGTACCTGGCCGATCACGTGCGTGGTGTCTTCGCGGAGGTCGCGAAGGACCCACTGGGGCTCGTTCCGAAAGCGCCGCCGTATGACAACGAGGCTATCGACGGCCATTACACCGGACACAGCTTCTGGCTGCTCACTGGCATGCGCGACATGATCGCCATGGCCGAGTCCCTCGGGGAGACAGCGGATGCGGAGCAGTTCCGGCAGTGGCATGACGCATACGGGGAGCGCTTCCTGACACATCTTGGCGCGGTCACCGCGACCACCGGAGGGTACATTCCGCCAGGGCTCGATGCGGAAGAAGGTTGCGACTGGGACAACCTCATCTCCGTGTACCCGCGGGGCGGAGTCCCGGCCAGGGGCACGCTGGATGTCACCGACCCGATGGTGAGCAAAACCGCGGACACGGTGCGCGAGAAGAAGTACGCCGAAGGACTACTCACTTACGGCCGGGGTCTGCGCCCGGGTCTGCTGCACCATTACGACACGATTAAGTGCACCGAGGGCCTGGTCACCATCGGCCGCCAACAGGACGCTCTCGCCGACTTTTACAGCATCCTGGTGCATACGAGTTCCGCGAATGCGGGATTCGAGTTCGGCATCGCGCCCTGGGGAAACCGCGATCCGGGCGGCAACCTCCCGCCCCACGGCTGGTTCGCGGCGGAGTACATCGGCCTACTGCGGAACATGCTGGTGCGCGAAGAGTCCGGTGATCTCCACCTGCTCAGCGTGGTCTCTCCCGAGTGGCTCAAACCGGAAAGCCGGTTCAGCGTCCGTTACGCGCCCACGGACTTCGGCGAGATGTCCTTCATTGCCCGCTCCCGCGAAGATGCTCTCGAACTGCGCCTGCGCCACCAGTGGAGGACGCCGCCCGAGCGCATTGTCATCCACCTGCCGTGGTTCGTGGAGGGCCTGTCGGCCGAGGCAGACGGCGAGCCGGTGGCAATCGAGAAGCCCGTCATGGGGGAGGGCTCACAGGTCGTAGTCGTCCCCGAGACCCAGCGAGTCACCCTGCGCTACCGGCCGCTTGACATGCCGGCGCTGAGCTACGACTCCGCTGTGGACGACTGGAAGAGAGAGAACCGTCGCCGGTTCGACGAGTATGTCCAGGCCGGCGGGAAGCCCGAGCCGCTGTGGCGCGAGTCGAGCCTGCCCATGACCCGCGCCGACCGCGCCGAGAACTGGGCGGCACTCGCGGAACGGACCGGCATCGCCTTGGGGTGCACGGCGACTGCAAGCGCCTCCGAGCCGGGCAATCCTCCTGCCGCCGCCTGCGACGGCAACGTGAGCCTGTCCTCGTACTGGGGCGCCACTCCATACCCGGCCTGGTGGCAGGTGGACCTGGGCGAGGAGCGGCTGATCGACCGCGTGCGGGTGGTCACCTACTGGGACCACGGCGACGGCAAGCGCGCCTATCAGTACCGCGTGAGTGTGTCTCGTGACGGGCAGCAATGGGATACCGTCGCGGACCGCAGCGACAACGACAAGCCAGCAACTGCTGCAGGCGAACTGCTATCCTTCGCGCCGCGCAGGGCGCGGCATGTGCGGATCGAGATGCTCCGCAACTCCGCGAACATCGGAGTGCACCTCGTGGAAGTCATGGTGTTCGCAGCGGTTGAGGCGCCACTTGCGGACGCGCCGACAGAATCCCGCCCCGCCTGGACCGCCGAAGACCAGACCGGATCGAAAGCGACCGACATGCCCAACTGGGGGTATGTTGGGGCACAGCGGATCGTCCTGCGAGGCGATGCGGTGCGGGTGAGTGGCGACCGGGTCCGCCTGGTCTTTCGCGGTGGTGCGCAGGGGAGCATCACCATCGGAGATGTGAGCATCGGGGCCACGGACCCCGCTGATCCAGCTAACGTGAAGACTGGAACCCGCACCCCAGTGACTTTCGGTGGCGCCAACAGTGTGGAACTCGGGCCGGGGCAGGAGGTCGCTTCGGACTGGGTTAGGTTCCCGCTGGAAGCCGGGAAGGACCACACCGTGACCCTCGACGTGGAACGGCGGGGGGCTACCACACTGTGGTCGGACGCGAAGACCGTGCGGTTCGAGGGCCCCACCGAGGCGGCCCGGATGCCGCGGTGGTCCAGCGTCTCGCACACCACAACGCACAACCTGTACTTCCTGAGCCGCATCGACGTGCCGAAGTGAGCGCTAACATCGGGCGAACCACCGCCCGGCTTCCCGAGGTGCGCATATGTCTGCACTCCTGGTCCTAACCCTGCTGGGATGCACGGCGCTTGCCCAGGACCTTGCAGTCTCAGTGTCCGAGCACGAGATCAAGCTGCAGGCTGGAGACAGGACCTACACCATCGGCGATGATGGGAACATCAGACCGCTGGGGATGCGGCCGAACATCGCCGGCGCCGACTCCACGGGTAAGGGCATCTGGCTCTTCCCCGCGAAGATGACTTTGGCATCGGTGGTCACAGACGAGGCAGACCGCAAAGTCGTCGCCGCGACCTGGGAACTCACCGAAGGAGCGCCAAAGTACCAGTTGGAGCTTGAGCTTGAGATCAATGCGGGCAGCCCGGCGCTCACTGTTGTCTCCCGCGTGAGGCGTGTGGAAGAAGGCGGCGGCGGGTGCTACTACTTCTGGGGCTTCACCCGGGCGGTCACCCAGTACACCACCCCGCTGCATCCCGCCCGCAGTTTCGCGCCAACTCAGTGGGATGTTCGCCCCCGAGCGCGCTGGATGCTGATCGCCGACCCGAAAGCGGGGATCGGGTACGGCGTCATTAGCGACGGACGAATCGGCCGCGCCCCTGCCAGTGGGGAGGGCATTGCAGACGGTGAGGTGCCCGGGTTCCCGTACCTGCTCTGCACGCCTCGGACGCTCTACCTGCGGGAGGGGCAGTCGCTGGACGTCGGCTTCACAGTCTTTGACACTCTCTCCGCTGTCGAAGTCCAGGAAGTCTACCGGTCGTCGCACAGTGCCCAGGCGACCCGCCCGTATTTCGACGGTCGCCACTGGGACGCCGCTCTTCAGGACCCCGGGCAACGCATCCCCGCACACGACCTGCGGACCGAGGATGGTTTGGCCGTCTCACTGACTTCAGACGGGCGCGTCGCCGGGCTCACCCTGGGTGCGGGTGCCCGTCCTGGTGGCGACAAGTCCCTCCTGCCGCTGACCGATTTCCCGATCTCCGGCCTGCTGCTGCGCGATTTCCGTGCAGGTGGCGCTCCTGAGCCGGTTGGGGGCACAGTGACGCGCATTGGGGACGGTTCCCTTCATCAGCGAGCGCTGGTGCGGGGCATCCAAGTAACCGCGGACTACCGCGCGCTGCCGGATCGCATCTCGATCAGTGTGCAACTCCACGATACCACCGGCGAAGACCGCGCGGTCACCGCGTACTTCGCCCTGCCGGTGCGCAATGATCGCGGGTGGGCGTGGGGCGATTCTACTGAGGCCTCGCGTAGCACCCGAAACCCTGATGAGTACATCTCCGCCGCCGCCCAGACGGGCTACCCGGCGGGCGCGAACGGCACCAACTCCCAGTACCCCTTCGCGTCGCTGAGCGGTCCAGCGGAGCTTGGTCTGGCGGTTCCTCTCGACGAGCCGCGCCAGTGCCGGCTGGTCTACAACAGCGAGACGGCCCAGTTCTACGCCGCTTTCGACCTGGCCCTCACGTCCGAGACGAAGCAGTTCCCGTCGTCGGCCGACTTTTCACTCCATGTCTTCACCTTCGAGACCGGCTGGGGATTCCGAGGCTGCGCCGACAAGTACTACCGCATGTTCCCGCAGTTCTTCGAGAAGCGCGTACAGCGAGACGGTGGCTGGGTCTGCTGGGGCAATTGCGCGGACGTGCCCGACATCGGAGAGCTTGGGTACGCCTACCACTGGGGGCTCAGGACCCCGGAAGCCTGCAAGTGGGATAACGACCACGGCATCTACGCCTTCCCCTACATCGAAGCCACGAACATGCACCAGACCATGGAGGAGTACGAGACCGCCACGAGCGAGGATGTGATCAAGCGCCTGGAGTGGATCGCCGACCCCGCGCGCACGGAACCGATCCCCCAGTGGAAGTATGATCATCCGTACG
>JAGPGE010000578.1 GCA_018056145.1 Armatimonadota bacterium | reverse complement strand
GCGAAGATGATGCGCTTATCCAGCACCCGGTCCCAGCAGGGGAAGTAGTCGGAGACATGGAGCCAGTGATCGCCACCCCAGCCCGCGAGAACCAGCTTCACATCGGGTGCGGCGTGGTCCATCAGGTCCCGGGCCAGCCGGGCGTAAGTCGCCACGCGAATGCCCTCCCATTTCCGCGCGGGATCCTCAATCTCCCCGAAGCTCTCCTGCCACTCCCGGTACAGCCGCCCGGCAGCGGATCGCGGCGCAGGCGGCGTACTGCCCTGCATCGACATCCCTTCAGGCTGCCAGAGCCAGACGTAGTCCAGCATCGGGTAGTCCGTGAGCAGTTGCAGCAGCCGGGCCCGAAACCGCCGCTGCTCAGCCGGGTTGGACGGGTCCCCCCCCACCTCAAATCCCAGGCATGTGAGCACACCCCGCGCCGAGGCGTACTCCAGCCCCCTCGCGAGCAGTTGCTTCGCCGCCGTGATCCGCTCCTCGCGACTACCGGGCTGCCTCGCCACGTCGCTGCCCCAGTACTCCCCCGGAAAGAGCCGGCCTGTCCCGAACCCGAACTCGTCAATGCGCAGAGGCGAGGTGCCCCAAATCCGCTGCGCCGTGGTCCGCAGCGGCTGCCCGCCGATGACCTGCCCGTCATACTCATACGCCGCGAAAGGCTCGTGGTCGTAGCTGTGGAATCCGATGAAGTTCTGCCCGGAGCGCACGATCTGGTCGGCGAAGAACCGGAAGTCCTGGTCGTCCCAGGTGGTCGGGCTGTTGAGGAAGTTGTACCACGGGAGGGACCCTCGGATCGCGAAGACAGGTGAGGCCTCGATCTCAGGCAGGAGGAGGTCCGCGGGAGGCGATGCGGGCACGGCATCACCGTCGAAGTAGAACCCGATGCCGTATTCCTCCAGCAGCCGGTACGCGCCGAACACCACACCCCGCTCCGTTGCACCGGTGATGGTCACGACTGCTCCCGCCGGGGCTTTGAGGCTGAGGATGCGGTACCCTTCCGGCCCGAGCCCCTCTGCATTCGGGGCGACCTCCAGCACCACCCGATCCCCGGAGTCTGCCTGCGCGACCACCGGCACGGAGGCCCGGCTCAGGCGCTCCAAGTAGCCCGAAAGCTCAGTCGCGGCCTGCTTCACAAGTGGCGGAGAGCCATCGGGGCATATGATGCTGCAGAATGTGTCACCGTGGGCGTTCAGAGAGACCAGCAGGAGAATGGCAAGGAAAGAGCGCCGCAGGCGGTTCATCACGAAGCCTCCAGGGAGCGCATTCAGTACGCACCCTGAAGTTCGCTTGAGCGGGTCGGGGTTCCTTGTGGGGAGTCAGCGCTGAGGGCCCGCGCCGTTCAGACCTGCTCTTCGGTCTCGGGCACGGGCTCGTGAGCCTTGCGGCCGTACACCTTCTCGTAGGCCTTGCAGTAAGGGCAGAAGCCCCCTTCGATGAACTTGACGAATAGAAACGCCAGCCCGCGCTGGGTCCTGCGGGCATGGCTGCAGACAGGGCACTCCACGCATTTCTGCGCCATGGCCCGGTCCTTCTCGGTAATGGTCGCCTCGGTCATCATAAGCACCTGCCCATCTTGAGGTCTCAAGCGGCTTCCATTGGCGCATATCAGCAGCGGCGGTAGATGCGCCCCTTCCACTGGACGCAGCCCCTCGTGTTCCAGATCAGGGAGCGGATCATCACCAGTTCGGCCAGCGCGATCGCCGCCGGATACAGCAGCCCAAACCACATCGGCAGTCCGGAAAGATACGCAGGGATGCCGTACAGGAGTGCTCCTGCGCCCACGATCGCCCACGCTGCCTTGTACCCCGCCGCCGCCAGCCCGATGGGAACCAGGTATGTGGTCGTGAGACTCACCAGGGACACCGCCGCTCCCAGACGACCGCCGGTGATTGCTACTGCATTCTTCGAGAAACCCGCGATGGCCTGCCCCGTAGTCTCGTACATCCGCGCCGCCACGACATGCCGGGCGTCCGCGATGTGCACCCGACCGCGCAGACGCTTGACCAGCCGCGCGATACCCACGTCTTCCAGCACCAGCCCCCGCACCTGACGGTGGGGCTCAATGCGCAGGTAGTCCTCGCGCCGGAAGGCCATGATCTGGCCGTTCGCGAAGGCGAAGGCGGGGATATTGGTTTTTTCCACATGGTTCAGCGGCAGCATGGTGCAGACCGAGAAGGGCACCATCCCGATGATCAGCCCGTCGCCCACTCCCGCCCGGTCAATGCTTGGGAAGGCAGTCACCAGCACCGCGGATGTCCTGCGGCACGCGTTGACGATGAACTCCAGGAAGCCCGGCTTGGGCCGAATATCCGCATCCAGGAACAGGAACCAATCGCCGGTTGCATGCACCGCAAGCTGGTGGCAGGCCCAGTTCTTGCCCACCCAGTCGTCAGGCTTTGGGTCAGCCTGGAACCATTTGACGCCGAACTCGGCCGCGTGCTCCTGCAGCCAGTCGCGCATGCCGTCATCCGAGTGGTCATCGCATACGATGATCTCGGTCGGGTGCAAGGTCTGAGCCTGCAGGGCGGCTAACAGGACCGGCAGATTGCGAATCTCGTTTCGCGCGGGGATGAGCACGGAGAGGGTCGGCTCGCCGCTGTCGGATTCCGGGCGTCTGCGCACCCAGTAGACAGCATTCCACGCGAAGACTCCAAACTGGTACAACAGCGCCAGCCCCACCGCCCAGAGCAGGACAGTTGCGGCCATGGAGGCATCGCCCGGTAAGGAAAGATCTCGCGGTGTTCCAGGAGACGGGACACCGCCTGGCAGGGAGCCACGTCCCATGCCAGCAGTCGGTCAACGCCTTGTCCCTTGCGCGGCGCGATTGGGGTTCTCAGGCTTCACCGCGCATCAGGGCACGGCGTGCGACGAGGCTACGTCCGTAGCGCAGAGGCTGCCGGGGGGCCGTTTCGTCCCCACCCGCAGATAGACTCTACCAGACAGCGGCCTTCCGTGTCCAGAGACCCCTCATCTTGTGTCGACTGGCCTTCACACGAGTTCGCCCTCATCGGCACGTTACGGGTCGGGCTGGCGCGTCTGTTAAGCCTCCAACAATTCCTGGCGAAGGTAGCCCCCGCCTGCGCGGCGAACCCACTCGCACTTTCGCTCCGGAGGAACTCCAATGTCTGATATCCGCGCCAGAGACACCCAGATCGTGCGCGCCCTTGCATCACGCTGCCTGGAGCTGGCGCTTAGCCCCGAGTACGAGGCACGGCGCCGGCGCTGGCGGGATGTGAACGAGCTGCGCAGGCCCGACCGCGCTCCGGTCTGGTGCCGCCCTGCGCGCTGCTGGCAGGAGATCATCCCCCAGTCCTCGCTCGACTGCGAAGACCCGACCTGCCGCGCGATGGAGTATGCGCTCCGACAGAACCTGTATAAGCACGAAGTGGGGGACGATCACATCTTCGAGCCCTGGTGGGGTGTGCCCGTCGCCTGGAAGTGCTCCCTTGAACACACCTGGGGCATCCCGATTCCGCCTCAGTCGGAGGCTACCGACAAGGGCGGCTTCCGCTACGATCCGCCCATCAAGTCGCCCGAGGACTACGACCGTGTTCAGGTCCCCCACTTCGAGGCCGACATGGAGCAAACCCAGCGCTCCGCAAGCCAGGTACAGGACATCCTGGGCGAGTCCATGCCGGTGCAGATCACTTGCGCTCCGCCGCTCTCGCCCACATTCGGCACCATTCACTACCATCTGCGCGGGATGGCCGCGATGACCGAAGACATGGCCTTCTGCCCGGAACGGGTCCACCGGTGCATGGCGAAGCTGACCGAGGCGACCCTTGCCGCCTGCCGCGCCGCCGAAGAGACAGGTCTGCTCACCACCAACCACCACGAGCCCATGTATTGTAGCGACCCGGTCAACGGAAACCCCGGACAGGGGCAAGTCCGCCTGAACAATCTGTGGACATCCGCCAACAGCCAGGAGTACGACCACATCAGCCCGGCGATGCTGGAAGAGTTCCTGCTCTCCTATCAGAAGGTTGTCTTCCAACAATTCGGCCGGACGCAGTACGGGTGCTGCGAGAACCTTACCCGCAAGATCGAAATCGTCCTGGGGATTCCGAACCTGCGCATCTTTGTCTGCTCGGCGTGGACTGACCTGGAC
>JAGPGE010000577.1 GCA_018056145.1 Armatimonadota bacterium | reverse complement strand
CTTAAACAGCCGTGGACATCGGAAGGCCCGCTGACCACGCGGGAGTCCACGCCCGATTTCTGCAAGAACCTCGGCCTCTGGTTCGTCGGCGGCGGGACCGAAGAGCAGGTGACCGGGAATCTGCGCCGCGCCGCCGACTTCTTCGGTGTTCCCGTGGGCCTGCACTGGTACTCCTGGCACCGCTGGCCCTTCGACACCCACTATCCCGACTACTTCCCCGCAATCCCTGACTTCAGGGCCGCCATTGAGCAGGTGGTGCCCGAAGGCAAGGTCATCATGCCCTACATCAACGGGCGCATTGTGGATAAGGACGTGGATGCTTTCGCGCGGTGGCTGCCGTCGACCGCAAAGGGCGTCGATGGCAAGCCGTACAACGAGGTCTACGGTAATGGTGTCAATCAGGCGCCGATGTGCCCGGCCACGGAGGTCTGGCAGACGACGATCTCCGAGATCTGCGACCGGCTCATCGGCGAGTATGGTGTGAACGGCATCTACATCGATCAGATCGCAGCTGCCGGGCCTGCACTGTGTTACGACCCGGCGCACGGTCACCCTCTCGGCGGCGGAAGCTGGTGGGTGGACGGCTATCGGGTGCTGCTCGACCGTGTCCAGGAAGCCGCCCACAGGGACGGCCGCAACGTGCTGATCACCACCGAGAACAACGCCGAGCCCTACATGGACGGCGTGGATTGCTTCCTGATCTGGAACCCTCGGCACCCAGACGAGATCCCGATGATGACCGCGGTCTATAGCGGCTATTCCATCTACTTCGCCAGCAACGCCCGTTGCCAGCCGGGGCTTCAGCCCTACGCGATGATCGAGGGCCGGGACTTCATCTGGGGCTCGCAACTTGGCTGGATGGGGTTTGAAGACGCCAATCCCACCGAGCGCGGTAACTACCTGCGGCAACTGGTGCGCCTGCGCCACGCAGCCCTGAAGTACGTCATTGAGGGCGAGATCATGGGTGAGATTCAGCCGCTCAATGACGTGGGCACCGTGACCGGCGCTTGGCATGCCTGGGACGGCAAGCCCTTTGACGCAACTCTCCCGGCGGTGATGTCCACCGTCTGGAAGGGCAGTGACGGCACTCTCGGTGTGTTCATGGCGAATCTCAGCCCGCGCCAGAAGGCTTTCGACTTCGAGCTTGATCCCGCGCGGTACGGCGGTGTATCGGGCAAGGGAGACTGCCTCCTGCTGACCAACATCAGCAAGGAGGGCAACTCGCTCTGCGGGTTCTCTCCGTCGCCGGTGCTCAAGCGACTGGAGGTTCTTGCGCCCTGGGAGGCCCGGGTGATCGAAGTACGGCGGGTGAGGTCCGCGAACGATGTCCCCGCCGACCTGGCCGCGGCACCGGGGGCTGAAGGGTTCCGTCTTGACGTCTGGGCGGCGCAGCGGGGAGTTGAGTGGGAAGTTGAACTGCCCGGCGAGACTGTGGCCGAGCGCGACTGGACCGGCCCGGTGGTGCGGGTGAAGGCCCCCGGACTTGAGCCGACGGCCTGGTGTGAAACGGGGGAGGGGCGCCGGAGCTCATCCGACCTGAACCCGGACCCGGACCGGGAAGGGTGGCTCAGGGCCGCGGTTCCGGTGCAGGCTCCCGCGCTGAGCGCCCAGGACGCTATCCTGCGGGCCACATTGCACCTCAAGCTCGATGAGACCCACGTACTGCGGGTGCCCTGGGAGGCCCAGGTCGTCAAGGGGCTGCAGGTTGCCGTTGATCTCCAGGATGGCGGCCTGCGGGCAGGCGAGACCGCAGTGGTATTGGTGCGGCTGCGGAACAACCGCAACGAACCCGCCGCCGCAGGCAGCCGCGTGGTGATCCAGGCTCCGGCTGAGTGGGACATCTGGCCGGGCCGCAGCCTGACCTTCGGCGCGATCGAGCCGAAGTCCGAAGCGGTCTGCGCTCTGCGCTGTCGGGTTCCTGCGAACGGCACTCAGGGCCCCGTCACGCTCAAGGCATTCGTGGTGGAGAGTGAGGCCAGCCGGCGGGTGGATATCGGCGCTCCCAGGCCCCGCTTCTCGCCGGCGCGCCTGACGCCTGCCATCGATGGCGACCTGTCCGAGTGGGCCGCGTCTGAGCAGATCGCTCTCGGGCCGGGGCAGGCGGAGAACCTGCAGGAGTACGGCGGCCCGGGGGACCTGTCGGCGAAAGCCTGGGTCGCAATGGATGACACGGCGCTGTACTTCGCCGCCGAGGTCACCGACAACGTCCACGATCAGCCCAACGCGAGGGCCGCCATGTGGCAGGGCGACGCCATCCAGCTCGACTTCCGTCCGGGGAATCCTCCCCGGCGCAGCACCTTCGACCAGGTGATCGAGTTCGGCCTGGCGTTGACCCCTGAAGGCTCGCAGTTGTGGTCCTGGATGCCCCAGGAACGCGTTGTCAGCGAGGCGCAGATCCAGGTGATCCGGGACGGCGACCACACCCGCTACGAAGCCGCCATTCCGTGGGAGGCCCTGCCGGGCATCGTCCACGCAGCCGGGAGCGTGGCGGCCTTCTCGTTCACAGTGAATGAGTCCGACGGTGGGGGTTTCCGGGGCTGGCTCGAGTTGACGCCGGGAATCTGCGGCGGGAAGGACGCCTCACATTTCGCGCTGCTCAGGTTCTGACGCAGCAGTCGAGGAGAAGCGAATCGGCGCGCAGGGAGGACAAGACGCGCTTCGAGGCGAAAGGTTACGCGCTGTCCAGAGTGCGACCCCGTAAGCTCGCCGTTCCCGCCGGGTGGCTAAGCCCGGGTTCAGAGCGGGCCAGCGTCCCGAGGCAACGATCGTGCCTGGTCTTCTGCGCCGGCTGCTGATCGGCGATCCCTTGCCCACCGAGAAGCGCTCTCACGAGCGCCTCACAAAGTTCGCTGCCCTCGCGGTATTCGCTTCGGACGGTGTCTCCTCGGTGGCTTACGCTACCGAGGAGATCCTCCTCATGCTTGCGCTGGCGGGGACCGCCCAACTCCATCTGTCCATGCCAATAGCGGCCTGCATCGCGTTGCTCATCGCCATCGTCGCCACCTCCTTCCGGCAGGTTGTGCATGCCTATCCCCATGGTGGCGGCTCGTATGCGGTGGCCAGGGAGAACCTCGGGGTCATCCCGGGGCAGATCGCCGGGGCCGCGCTCTTCGTGGACTACGTGCTGACTGTCGCCGTCTCTGTGGCCTCCGGCGTCGCGGCGATCACCTCAGCGTTCCCGGCTCTCTTCGAGTACCGGGTGCCCCTCGGTGTCCTCGCCATCGCTTTCGTCACCGTCGCCAATCTGCGCGGGGTGCGCGAGTCCGCCCGAGCCTTCATGTTCCCCACCTACGGTTTCATCCTCAGCCTCTATGCGCTGATCGTCGTCGGTCTGGTGAGATACGCGACCGGCGCGACGCCGGTGGAGGCGCTCCCGGCCGAGACGGACGTGGTACCCGTCCAGGATTCCATCTCGCTCTTCCTGATCCTTCGCGCCTTCTCGTCCGGTTGCGCGGCCCTGACCGGGCTGGAAGCGGTGAGCGACGGTGTCACGGCCTTCAAGGAACCCGTCTCCCGTAATGCCGCCACGGTCATGGCGTTTCTCGCGGGCATCCTGGGCACGCTCTTCATCGGCATCACTTTCCTTGCCAACCATCTGCATGTTATGCCGGTCCACTATGAGACGGTGGTGTCCCAGATTGCGAGGGCGACCTTTGGCCGCGACTGGTTCTACTACGCGATCCAGGCATTCACGGCAATCATCCTGATCCTCGCCGCGAACACCAGCTTCAACGGCTTCCCGAGACTCGCGAGCGTCCAGGCCGCCGATGGGTTCCTCCCCCGCCAGCTTGCAAACCTGGGCGACCGGCTCGTGTACTCCAACGGCATTCTGGCCCTGGGTATCGTGTCCTCCCTGGTGCTGATCACTTTCCATGGGGAGACTCACCGGCTGATTCCGCTCTACGCTGTGGGTGTCTTCCTCACCTTCACCCTGGCGCAGACCGGGCTGGTCAGGCACTGGCTTGCATTGCGCGACGCGGACCCGATGTGGCGTCCCCGTATGCTGATCAACGGGCTGGGCGCGGTGGTCACGGCGATCGTCACTCTCGTCATTGCCATCACCAAGTTCACGACTGGCGCGTGGATCGTGGTCATTGTGATCCCGATCCTCGTTCT
>JAGPGE010000576.1 GCA_018056145.1 Armatimonadota bacterium | reverse complement strand
TTAACGTCCTGTGCGGGGCCGCCTACTCCTCCCGCACCGCTGTGCAGAACAACAGCCCGCTGAGGATCACCCGGGGCAGCACTGTCTCCACCGCCCGGCTCGCGAGGTACAAGAGTATCGCGGTCAGCGCGGTATCCGGCGTCGTGAATGCCGGCGCGGCGGACCGCACGCGAACCTTCGTGAAACCATTGCGCTCCAGCAATGCCCGCAGGCCGGTTGCCGAATAGACCACCCGCCGGGTCTCGGGTTTCAGCAGCAGGCCAACGTTCTTCATATTGCCGCCGCTGCTTTTCGCCGCGATCACCCGCCGCGCGAAATTGGCGTTCGGTGTGGACATCACCAGGACCCCACCGGGCTTCAGTTTCTCGAGACACCACTGCGCAGCCATGTCCGGGATCGGCACCCGCTCGATGAAACTCGTGAGCACCAGGGCATCGACGCGTGGGACTGCGCCGGGTTCGGCGAGGGAGCGCACCTGTCGCACGCTCAGGCGCTCGGGAGCATTGAGCAGGTCGAGGTCGCTGGCGACGATGCCGCCAGAGTCCAGCTTCGGGAGCGCCCGCAGAATCTGGCGCTCGATGGCCGCTCCCGCGCCCTGCAGGCTTTGCAGGAACTGGGTGAGACGCTCGGGCTCGCGTTCGAGCTTTCCCGCGCCGGGCATTGGGTTGAGGTAATAAGAGGCGCACCGGTCGCACAAGGCGTAGCGGAGGTCGCCGGCGGGGAGCACGGTGGCGACGGTCTCGTGTTCACAGGCAGGGCAGCGGAACTGCATAAGGCAGCACGTGTGAAAGGGGGCGCAGCAACTGAGCTGCGCCCCTGAGATAACTGTCGTGCACCCGCCGTCGATAGCCCCACCCAGGCGTTACCCTCGCAGCTAGCTCCGGCCAGGTGGTCCACGGCACAAGGGACGGGTTGCCTACCGCTGCTTCCTTCCGGACCTGACGGGGTTCAGCAATGTCCCCTTGCGTGGGACCCAACCTTCAACACCGCTTACGGGGGTCAGACCCCAAATGACGAAACCTCGGGCGGGAATTCACCCCCACTAAAGCGGATTGTGGGTGCAGGGCACCGCTAGTTCCCCGGCTAGCACGACAGAAAACGGTCGGTCAGCGGCGAATTCCCGGTATGCCGCGTGTCGCGGCGCCGAACCATCCTGCGACTGCGGATCCCTGGCCGATCCGTGACATGGCGGAGAGGGTGGGATTCGAACCCACGTGCCCCTTGCGGGACAACACGCTCTCCAGGCGTGCACCTTCGACCACTCGGTCACCTCTCCGCGAGGCCGGTGGCCAGGGAACGCGACGGCATACAGCCTTGGCCCGCCGGGCTGGAGAAACACGGGCGGGCACTTACGACAAGGCGCGGCAACCTTCGCAGGCGGGACAGATCATGGCGGAGAGGGTGGGATTCGAACCCACGAGGGAGCTTTCACACCCCCTACACGATTTCGAGTCGTGCGCGATCAACCGAACTCTGCCACCTCTCCGCGCCATCCGCCGTCTCTTGTCTGTCGCTGCGTTTCCTACAGTTGGCGGCCCCGGGCCGATTCGAACGGCCGACCTTCAACTTAGGAGGTTGCTGCTCTATCCTTCTGAGCTACGGGGCCGGCACGGACAACAAAAATGAGCCATGGGCCATGGCCGGCGTGTGCCCATAGCGCATAGCTCAACAGTCCATCAGGTAAGTGAAGCTGGCGCGCCGGCCGCGATTCGAACGCGGGACCTTCGGCTCCGCAGGCCGACGCTCTATCCACTGAGCTACCGGCGCACTCGGTTCCACTGTGTTTATCTGATGGTACGCCCGCCGCGATTTGAACGCGGGACCTTCGGCTCCGGAGGCCGACGCTCTATCCAGCTGAGCTACGGGCGCGATCCTTTGTCAACACTGGCGGAGAGGGAGGGATTCGAACCCTCGGCGGACCTTTCGGCCCGCAATCGCTTAGCAGGCGATCACCTTAAGCCGCTCGGCCACCTCTCCGCAAGCTTGGATTTGCCACCATAGCACAAACCCGCCGGAGTGCGCAACCTGTTTGTTCGGCCCATCCGCGACAGCCGACAGATACTACACCATCCCTTAGCGCTTGGGAAGGCCCTCTTCTGTTGCGGCGCCAATGGCCAATGTGTATAATCCATGGCGTGGTCCTTGCACCAGACCGGGGATGCGCGCCGGTTCGCTCGGGCAGTTGATCACTCGCTGGCCGATTGCGGTGGTCTGGGTCTCATGCTCGGCGATACGGGGCGCCTCCTGACCAAGGGAGTGCCGCCATGCCCGATTTCCCAGACCCCTTCAGTGGTAAGACCCCCGACCGTCTACTCACCCTGCGTGAGCTCACCCGCGCCCTGCGGCTGAACCTCGCCGCCGAGCAGGAGGCAGTCAGCCTCTACGAAGCCCACGCAGACGCCACAGACCACCCCCTGGCGAAACGGGTACTGCAGGACATCGCCAATGAGGAACGCGAGCATGCAGGAGAGTTCCAGAGGCTGCTCAGCATCCTCCTGGCGGATGAACAGATGTACCTGGACAATGGCGCGGCCGAGGTCGAAGAAATGGCCGGCATGCTTGGCGGAGCCGCAGCCCCTGCAGAAGAGGCCGCATCCGCCGCGGGCGAACAGGCCGCCGGACAGCCTCCCGAGAACCCGCAGACGCCGCCGACCATCGGCTCCCTGCGCTGACAGCCGAACACTCAGACAAGGCCATCCGAACGGAGGCAGACCAGAATGAACGGTGATTTCCTCGCTCGTGGTGACGCGCCATTCGGCCCCGATGTTTGGAAGAGGATCGACGATACGGTGGTGGGCGCAGCCACGTCTCAGTTGTCCGCGCGCAGGCTGCTGGAGATCGACGGCCCCTACGGCCTTGGCCTGAAGAGCATACCCGGCTCCGACCGTCCCACCGGTTCGGGCGAAGGCGCCGTCATGGGGTTCAGCCCCACAATGCCCGTTTCCACAATCCAGGCGGAGTTCGCGATTCCCGTGCGCGACATCGCGAACTTTGAGAGCACCGGGATCCCCTTCGATACCTCCGCCGTTGCCCGGGCCGCGCTCGATTGCGCGCGGCAGGAGGATGACCTGATCTTCAACGGCAGCAAGGAGATGGGCCTTGCGGGGCTGCTCAGCGCAGATAACGTCGCCAGCGTGAGCCTCACCCAGTGGGCAGAGCCGGGCGACGCCTTCGAAAACATCCTGCAGGCGGTGAACGCGCTGGACCAGGCTGGCCTGCATGGCCCGTACTCACTGGCCCTGGCGCCCGCGCTCTTCAACGGCCTGCACCGGCGCTACCCGCAGGGCTCGATGACCGAAATGATGCACGTGGCGCAACTGGTCACCGGCGGCATCGTCAAGGCGCCCGCAATCAGCGCGGGTGGGGTATTGGTGGCCGTGGGCAAGCAGTATGTGTCCATCGTGATCGGGCAGGACCTGATGACCGGGTTCATCGGGCCGGAGGCCGGGCAGCTCACGTTCTTCGTCATGGAGAGCCTGGCGCTTCGCATCGCAAACCCGTCGGCGGTCTGTGTCATCAAGTAGTCTTGCGGTCCGTCAAATCACAGGCGCCGGGTTCGCCTGGCTTTGAGAGGCCCGGCGCCTGCCAGAAGGCTCCCGACTGGTCCGGAACCCGCCGAGCTGAACTTGTGTTTGAACCAACGGGGCCCTTGTACTGTCCAAAGCAACGGTGAGTTCCATCGTGACACGCTCGCAATCCACAATCCTCGTCGCCCTCGCGGCGGGCTGGCTGGTTGTGTTCGCAGCTGGGCCTGCCTGCGCGGCTTTGCCCGGAGCTTCTCCGGACTCGACAAATTCCGCTCTCGCCGGGCCCCCAAGCAAGCCCGTGGCGCCGAAAGTGGTGCCTTTGCAGGATACCCCGGCGGACGTTGCCGCGGGGGGGAAGCTCCTGACTACGCCACGCGCCCGGGTCACCCTGGGCGCGCGTGTGTCCGACCCGAGCGAGGTCGTGGATCGCTCCGGCCGGCGTCGCTGCGTGTTCAGCCTCCAGTCCATGGTGGCCGGAATCGTGGAGTTCTTGTTCCCCGGCACCGATTTCTTCCGCCGCGGAGCGCCCTTGTTCCGCGTCTATGACCCGGGTGTCCTCGCCGACCTGACCGCCGCCGAGAGTGCAATGCGCAACTA
>JAGPGE010000575.1 GCA_018056145.1 Armatimonadota bacterium | reverse complement strand
GTCCGGCGGAACGGTGTGGATTGTGGGCACGCCGGGCAGCGAGAACATGGGTCTTAACCTGGGTGCTTTCGAGTACTCCGGCGTCTATCCCGCCCGCGTGTTCCTCACCGACGTGCCCGCGCCCCTGGCAAGCCAGATCACCGACCTGTGCGCCAGCGCCGGCATCTCCGTGACTACGACCGCTCCGCTGGCCGAACTGGACCCGGCCGCGGTCTTCCCGGAATCCGGCGTGGACGATGTTTTCATCCTGGGCTCCGGCAGCGCGGAAGTCGTCGAGACCGCCGACAAGGCCCTGGCAAAGCACGGGATCCTGAATCTTCTCGCCAACAGCCCCCTGCCCCGTCCGGTGAGCGTGGACGTGGGCCGGGTGCATTACGACGGCACCTTCTACCAGGGCGGCAAGGGACCGGACGCCTCCGCCGGTTACACCCGCAAGCGCGGCCCGGCTCTCACTAAAGGCGGCAAGGCGTGGATGCTCGGCGGCGCAGGGCCCATGGGCCAGATGCACGTCCAGCTTGCCATCGAGATGAAAGACGGGCCGTCGGTCATTGTCGCCAGCGACATTGATCCCGAACGCCTGGCCACCGTGCCCGAGCGCTTCGGCCAGAACGCGAAGGACAAGGGCATTGAACTGATCTGCCTCAACCCGAAAGAACTGGGCGATGAGGCCTTCGACGCGAAGCTGCGCGAGATTGCCCCGGATGGGTTCGATGACGTGGTCGTCCTCGTGCCTGCCCCGCCGCTGGTCACCCAGGGCTCGAAGTACGTGGCCCAGGACGGCTGGCTGAATATCTTCGCGGGAGTCGCGCGAGGGACTCTCGCGACACTGGACGTGAGCGACGTCGCCCTGCGCGGCGTGCGCTACACCGGCACCAGTGGCTCGTCCATCGACGACCTGCGCAAGACCTTGAGCCTCACCGAGAGCGGCGAGCTTTCGCCGAACCGCTCGGTTGCGGCGATCGGCGGAATCTACGCGGCTTATGAGGGTCTCGATGGTGTCAAGAACGCGCGTTTCCCCGGCAAGGTCATGATCTACCCTCAGATCAAGGACCTGCCGCTCACGCCGCTGGAGGACCTCGCAGACGTGCTCCCCGAAGTCGCGGCGAAGCTTTCGCCCCAGGGCGCATGGACGCGCGAGGCCGAGATCGAGCTGATCAAGCACTTCCTGCCCAAGTAGACAAGCCCGCCGGCGCTCCCGGCGAAACAATGCGAGGTTCGGCTCAAATGGCATTGCCGGAAACGTATCCAGACAAGTCCGCCTGCCCCCGTCTCGAGGGCAAGGTTGCGTTCGTCACCGGTGGCGCGCAGGGTCTCGGCGAGGCCATCTGCGCCCATCTCGCCGCCAATGGCGCGAAGGTGATGGTGGCTGATCTCAATGCCGAAGGCGCCCAGGAAGTTGCGGCCGAGATCGCCGCGAAGTACGGCGCGAAGACTGTGGGCATCGGCTGCGACATCTGCAATGAAGCCGACGTGGAGAAGGGCTTCGCCACGCTGAAGTCCGAGCTCGGCCCAATCGACATCCTGGTGAGTAATGCGGGGATCCTCATCTCCGGCCCCATCACCGAGTTCGATGTGAACAAGTGGCGCAAGGTGGTGGACGTCAACCTCGTGGGGTACATGGTGGTGGCCAAGCACGCCGCCCTGCAAATGATTGGCCGCGGCGGCAGCATCATCCAGATCAACAGCAAGTCCGGAAAGACCGGGAGCAGCAAGAACAGCGCATACGCCGCCAGCAAGTTCGGCGGCATCGGCCTGACCCAAAGCCTCGCGCTGGAGCTTGCCGAGCACGGCATCCGCGTGAACTCCATCTGCCCGGGCAATCTGCTGGACTCGCCCCTCTGGGTGGACAGTCTGTACGAGCAGTATGCGAAGCGCTGGAACAAGACGGTGGAGGAAGTCCGCGCAATGTACGTGGACAAGGTCCCGATGAAGCGCGGCTGCACTTACGCGGACGTCTGCGGGCTGCTGGTGTACCTGGCGTCCGATGAGTCCAGCTATGTCACGGGCCAGTCCCTGAACGTGGACGGCGGTCAGACCATGCACTGATCGGTGGCCCCGAGCGCACGGGGCCCCGTTGGAGGTAGCCAGGATGAACCAGACCCGATTGCTTCTCCTGACCGCGGTGGCGCTAGTCGCAGCCGCGGCGCTGTCTGGATGCGCCGTCCCCGCGGCAGTACAGGATATCCCGCCCGCGCCGGCGGTGAGCCTGGCCGAGCACGAGACGGGAGCCGCCGCGACCGCTGAAGCCCCCAAAGCGACCCCAGAAGTTGCGGTGCCGGAAGCACCATCGCCTGGGCCCGAAGGCGCGGCAGCGATGGGTGCCCCGACTCCCGAAGGCACGCCGATGATGGGGCCGGAGGGCGCGGCTGCGATGGGGGGCGCTGCGGCAGCCGAGCCGCCGATGTCCGCCGCCGAGAAGCCTGCCAAGAAGACCACGACGACGAAGAAGACCTCGAGCAAGTCCGACGAGCCCGAGAAGAAGACCGCGACAACGAAGAAGACCTCGAGCAAGTCCGACGAGCCCGAGAAGAAGACCGCGACAACGAAGAAGACCTCGAGCAAGTCCGACGAGCCTGAGAAGAAGACCGCGACAACGAAGAAGACTTCGAGCAAGTCCGACGAGCCCGAGAAAAAGACCACGACAACCACGAAGAAGCCGGCCGCGAAGAAGACAACCACAAAGGCCCCGGCGCCTGCCCCCATTGCGGATCCGGAGGGTGCCGCGGCCACCGGAGGCATCCCATCCGGGCCTCCCGCTGGAGGCGCCGAGCCCCCGTTGTCCCGGAGCGGATAGCAGCGTCGAGCCAGTCACAGCAGCTCTCACTGCACGGAAGGAGTTCCATGTCTCGCAATCTCAAGTTGCACCTGGGTATCAATGGAGCATTCTGCGCCCGCCGCTGGGAGCGTCCGGAAAACTGGATGCAGATCACCCGCGAGTTGGGCTTCACCTGCCACGAATTCTGCGCAGACCTCATCGACCCATTCTTCACGGGAGACCGTGAGTACCAGCTGGAGCTTGCCCGCGAGGTCAGAGAAGCCGCGCAGAGGCACGGCGTGAGTATTCCCTCCGTGTACAGCGGCCTTGCGACCCACCGGTTCCACGGCCTGTCGCACAGCCACCCGCTGCCCCGGCAACGCATGGTAGAGTGGATCGTGGGGATGATGGACATCGCCCGCGAGATGGGCGCGCAGCGCATCGGCGGGCATTTCGACACCATCCCGACCGAGGTACTGGAAGCGGGCGAGGAAGCATACGCCGAGGCGATCAAGCGCCAGCATGAGATCTTCCGGGATCTGGCGAAGATCGGTCGCGACAAGGGCCTCGAAGCGCTCTACCAGGGGCAGATGTACACCCCCGCGGAGCCCCCTTGGACCATCAAGCAGGCCGAGGAGTTCCTGATCCAGGTCAACCGCAACAGCAAGGGCTGCCCGGTCTACATGGTCGTCGATGTGGGCCACATGGCCGGGGAGCACCATGGCCTTCAGGGCCGTGACCTGGACTACCGAGAATGGCTGCGGACACTTGCGCCATACTGCGAGGTCATCCACCTGCAGCAGACCCTTCCCGGCGCCAGCCACCACTGGCCTTTCACCGAGGAGTACAATCGCAAGGGCCACATCGATATCGACAAGATGCTGGAAGCCATCGTCCAGGGGCATGAGCACCACGAACAGAACTGGATCGCGGAGGTGCTGGACCCGGTAGAGGAGTGCTGGCTTATCCTCGAGGTCCTGCCGTCATCGACGAAGACCCAGGACCGGCTCATAGCCGATCTGCGCGAGAGCGCGGACTACCTCAAACAGTGGATGGCTGACGGGGAACTGGAGATGGTTGTGTAACCCGTCCCGAACCGCAAGACACCAGGGCCCGCAGACTTCGCACGGAGACTGCGGGCCCTTGCTGTTCCGGGGGTGGTGGAACCAAATCGCGGTTCGTCTGGTCAAAGGACCATCCCCAGCGGGCAATCCTGGTCATATCCCCGCCGCGAGATGGAGACGAGAGAATGGGTGGCATCTTGAGGAAAGCGCATGACCCTATGCGCTGGTGCGTATCGGCGCCCGGAGTGATTCCGGGAGCGTTCATGCTTCTCGTGGGAGCGTTGATGGTCCCCGCCGATCCGCCGCTGGAGGAGATCTGGGACCGC
>JAGPGE010000574.1 GCA_018056145.1 Armatimonadota bacterium | reverse complement strand
GGAATGAGAAGAAGCGGCCCGAAGATGACTTCGCGTTGTGGGCCGCGTGTATGAACAGAGGCACCCACATCGCCAGATAGGGCGCCGCCTCCCAAAAGTACACAAACGGCCCGGTCGCATTCCCGTCGTGAGTTGTGTAAATGGAACTGTGGCCAGTGGTTCCCTGCCGGACCATCAGAAACGCCTGAACGCCCACCAAGACGACGTTTGCGCGCAGCAGAGTCCTGACCCGCGAAGCATCGAACGGGACGACTCTGGTGATGTAGTAGAACCCCATCGGCAGGACCATCTTGTTTACATACTGCTTGTAGTAAGTCTCAAAGCAGTTGTTCTCCAGCAGCCCAACAAACCCCCAGATCGCAAGCCCGAGGAGAAGCACGTCAGACGGCATCACGCGCAAGTCGCGACGGTCCTTGAGCGCCGAGAGGAAGGCAAAGAGAAAGACGACGGGGACTCCCGCCTGAAGGACGTTTGGTATGTAGTAACCGAAGAAGGTCGACTCACAGGGCAGTACCGCGAACTGCACCAACATCACCACGAGACCCCAGAAGGGGTCGGCCAGACAGACGAGGGTGAATGCAAGCGCCGCTAACCCCAGGAGACCGAACGCAGGGTTGTCCAGCAGGACCGACCAGCCAAGCACCAGCGCTGTGGCCAGCACTCCAACGACCACGACCAGTGCCGGCCTCGAACCGATCTGGAGAGCCTTCGCACCCGCCAGATACCGAACTGCGGTCTGATCTGCCACCCGTCTACCCTCCGCGGCTTAGTCTCTGGGGCCAGGGGCGGAGCTCGTGAGCCCCCATTTTGACCTTAAGCCCATGACGGCGCCGCCGCATGCATCGCAGCCCAGGATCTACCCCTGCCTCGGCAGGATTTCGACACTCGAACTGTCACTCGACGGCCTGACGTAAAACCGGTCGAGCGCATCGAACGCACGCCTGCCGCTGGTGCTGCTCCTGGCAGCTTCCGGCACCAGACTTCGGAGGAGGTCGATATCGTCCGCCCGAAGTCGCCCCCGAAGCATTAGCAGGTACAGCAGGGGCGTGATGAGTATGGCCAGGGCCTCCACCGCACTGCTGCTGAACGCACCCAACCAGATCATTGTGAAACAGAGGGTCATGGCGCTTCCCATGGCCCCGAGAAGCACTGCCTGCCTGGAGTGTCTGGGCTCGAACACCCGTTTCGTCAGAAAGATCGCCACCGGCAGCACCAGGAGAGGTGCGAGGCCGCGGGCCGCTGCCGCCCCCATGCTTCCCCAGTAAGCACTCAGTAATGCGATCAGCAACGTCCCGATCAACGCCAGGAGAGAGTCAAGGACGAGGGGGTGCCACCTGTTCCCGAGGGCGATGATGTGTTGGCGGTAGAGAGAGAAGAAGGTCTGGACGAGAAGGTAGAGACAAAGGACCGAGAAGACATTGCCTGCCGCGGAATACTCCTCGCCAGCATAGAGAGTGATGATCGGGCGGCCCACAGCCGCCAACCCGATGTGAAGAGGGACTAGGGCCAGGAAGTAGTACCTGCTGCATTTCGTGAAGCCTTCCTGGAATGCAACGCGCCCCCTGTGGGCGGCCTCGGAGAGCTTGGGGAGCATCGTGTCCATCAGATGTGCATCCACGTGCGCGACGTACTCGACGATCCGATATGCCACGTAGTATGTGGCGAGGCTTCGCGTCCCACCGATCGCACCTACAAGGACATAGTCCGCATGAGACAACAGACCCGCCGAGATGCCGGATGCGAAGTACGGCATTGAGATGCGAAACAGAGAGCTTGCGGAGGCCAAACCCATCCCCTGTCTGAGCCGGGGCCACAGGGAAATCAGTCCCACGACGCAGCCTACTGCCGGCCCAATTGACAGGCCAATGACCGCTCCCTCGATTCCGCCCATCCAGTAACACACCACCGAGCCGACGGGGCGTATGACGTTCCTCAGGGTGCGGCTTAGCGCAAACAGCTTGTACTGCTGGAATGCGTTCTGAAACCATTCCAGGTGTGTGGCCATGGTCGTCAGAAAGACAGCGATTGCCAGAAGGCGGACAACTCTTGCCGGCACCTCATTCTTGAGGATGATCGCTGTCACGGGATCGGCAAGCAGGTAGGCCATCAAGCTGAGCAGCAGCGTGCTGACAGTGACAAGGAGCAGGCCGCCACGCAGCATACTGCAGGCTCGGTCGTCCTCGCCCCTGCTCAGGAGCTTGGGTATCTCTCGCGCAAAGCAATCACGAAAGCCGAAGTTGCTCAGCGTGTAGACGACTGCGACAAGACTGACACAAGCGGGCCAGGCTGACAGCTCGCCTGAAGGCAGGTTGCGCGCCAGCCATGCGGACGGCAACAAGCTAGCCAGCCCAACGACGAATTGGCCAGCCACGAGGTAGCTCGTATCACGAATGACTCTTGCAGCACGGGAGATGGCCATCTGATCCCCACATCGTCATCTCAGACCCGGGGAGCATTGGTCGGTCTCCCCAGCCTGGTGTGGCATCGGCATACGCGTCCCGGCGCTACCCATGGCCCTGCAGCCATGCAGGATCAAGCACAAATGCACCGCAGATCAGCCGGAACCGCATGGCTTCGCTCTTTGTCACCTATCGCTCTGGGTAACCACAGGGCCCGACATTCAGAAGAACCGCGGGGCGAACCGGGGAAGTGCCCCCCGGACGGCGCACCAGCGTAGCCCGCCCAGGGTCACGTTTCCTATCACATTGCGGAGCATCTCAGCTGCAACGGGGTTCCCCTGCCCCTTGTACAGTGCCTCCAACGCCACCCAAAGATCCGCGTTCCGACGGCGGCTCTACATCTCGGACGGCAACGACCGGATGCCGGCACTTGGCCCTGAAGTCCGGGCCAACAAGCGCGAAGATGATGAAACTGGGAAGAATGCCAGGGCAATAGTGTCGTGAGAAAACCGCACCCTCAGCGGCACCTGTTAGGGTACGGCAGCCTATGTGACCGCCTACTAGGTAATAGGATATACTCAGCGTAGACCAAAGTCAACTCAAGGATTCCCTAAGCTCAGGTGATGGTACGCTGGGATGCGCCGGGGCGCGGCTGCATGCGGACCAGGCTGGGATTGCGGCCTTGCAGCGAGCCACCTTCGGATGGCGATGGTGATATGGTCCTCCCCAAATGAGTGCCAATTCTTGGCGGGGGCTTCGGTCTTGACCAGAGAGTGCTATTCTTCTTCCTGGTAGTAGTACCGATAGTAGGAGGTCGTGATCGCCGAGTCCTGGGGGTTGATGTCGTTCACAACTATGCCCGCGATATTCGCGCCCACGTCTCGGAGCGCCCCGAGGGCCTGCTTGACGATCTGGGCGTCGCCGCGAGCGCGGGCAACGACGAGGACTATGTCCACCACGGGCGCGAGCGAAAGCGTCGCCCCGAAGCCCACCGCCGGCATGGCATCGATGACCACGAAGTCGCTCACGTCGGAGATGTGACGGATGGCATCCTGGAGTTTCTCGCTCAGCATGAGCTCCGAAGCTCTCTCCACCTGCGTACCTGCGGAGACGATTCTGAGCGCATCGACCTCCGTCGGGCAGAGAACCTGATCAGATGACGTGTCGCCGGCGCACAGATCAGTCAGTCCGGGCCTGCCACGCACACCAAGCGCCCGGCTCAGTCCCTGCAGGTTCGCGTCAGCGTCAACGACAACGGTCCGCTTACCGGCCAGGGCAAGGACCGTGGCGAGGTTGGCTGCAATAGTGGTCTTGCCTTCGCGGGCCTGTGCACTGGTGACCAGCACCGTCCTGAACGGCTCTCGACTGCAAAGCCCCAGGAGGTTCGCGCGCAGAACGCGGAAACCTTCGAGGAAGGCGGAGTGGGGAGGCGCCGGCCCAAGCAGTGTATCAGTCGTGGGTAACATGGATGCTCTCCGCAAGACGTAACGAGTCCCAAGCTTCGGTTCTGCCGGTGGTGCAGGCCGGTCTCATCTACTGATCCATCCGGGGACCCTCAGCGCGTCCCGTCTGATCTTCCTCTTCGGGCGGTCCTGTGGCGGGCGCCTCCTCGATCACCTGCACGTCGCTGTGAGGAATCCCTCCCAGTACCGGGTATCCCAGCAACCTCTCGGCATCTTCCTCGTTCTTGAAGGTCATGTCGGTGTAGTGCAGCAGGAATATCGCGATGATCCCTAGGGCCGCTCCAC
>JAGPGE010000573.1 GCA_018056145.1 Armatimonadota bacterium | reverse complement strand
GGAGTGCTCCGTGCCCGTCTTGAGCTCGATCTTCCTGTCGCGGAACGTGAAGTCGTGCCCCGTATTCACACGCGGGCCATAGTCCTGCTCCAGAAAGAAGCGGACGATCAGAGGACCGACCCGGTTCCCGAACGTTGTTCCACTGAGGGTCTGCAGCCAGGCGAAGGGGCCCCCGGCTAGGGTCTCACGTTGCGGCTTGCAGTTCGGCCTGACCTCCCGTTCCATGTAGTTGAGGAACCGAAGCCATCCATGGTCGCCACCGTTCGCATCAAATGGCGAGCGAGTGCTGCCGATCACTCTGTCGTCCCAGCCTGTCATGACAGATGCCCACGGCTTCTGGGTTGTTGTCAACCATAATCCAGCGGCGGCCAAGCCGCTGGGCCACGACACCGGTCGTGCCGCTTCCGGCGAAGAAGTCCACCACAAGATCCCCTGGGTTCGAGCAAGCCACGATGATTCGTTCCAGTAACCTCTCCGGCTTCTGGGTTGGGTATCCAGTCCGCTCCTTGCCGTTGGTTGGGACGATGGTCATCCACCACGTATCGGTCGGGAGTTTGCCCTTCGCGGCCTTCTCTGGTCCGACGAGCCCTGGAGCCATGTAGGGGATGCGGTCAATGGCCTCCCTGTTGAAGGTCCAGGCGTCAGACTTCCCGTACCAGAGAATGTTGTCATGCTTCGGTGGCCATCGATCCCGAGGCCTTCCGCCGTAGTCGTAGGCCCAGATGATCTCGTTAATGAAGCGTTCTGGACCAAACACTTCGTCCATGATGAGGCGAGCGTGGTGCACAATACGGGGGTCGACGTGCAGGAAGAACGAACCTGTTTCCTTGAGAATCCGGTGTCCCTGCTCGATCCTGGTTTTCAGAAAGACCTTGTAGTCGTCGAGCGGCATCTGATCATCGTACTGTAGGTCGGATCGCACCTCATAATGGTAGGTCCGTCCGCCGAACCCCTGGCGTGTCTGGTCTCCGGCGTGTAGCCTGATGGACTGCAGACGCCTTACCTTCCCAGTATTGAAGGGCGGGTCGATGTAGATCAGGTCCACGAACTCATCGGGCCAACCCGACAGCGTCTCCAGGTTGTCGGCCAGAAAGATCTGCCCATCCTGTGGCACAGCGATGGGCTGATTGGATTCCGACGCCATCTACCGTCTCCTCTCTTTCTCCTCGCGGCTCCGCCCTGCCGGAGCGTAGTGATCGGTCTCCAGCCTCCGAGACCGGGCACTGCACCGACCCAAGCCGCTACTCGGCCAGGTCTGCGGGTGCCCCGGCGACGGGCCCAAACCCTCTCGAACCGGGGACACCCGACCCGCAGTCGCTACGCGAAACAGATGGGCCGACGCCGCCGTGACGCTTCACCATGCGCATGTTCCCCTCGGCGCGTGGCAAGAGGTGTTCCTCGCTGAAGTGGGCTCTGCCTTCTTCTGCATTTCGCCCGGGCGATGGCGGGAAGTGGCGCCGGAGGGCGGGATGTGACGCGGCGAGATCATCCCAGTTACGTCAATTGCTTTCTGCAGATTGGGTCGTGGTATTCCGCCAGCTTTCTTCGCTGGCCTGCGCCCGCGGGGAAGCAGTGGAAAGCCAAGGTCTCTTCGATGTTGTCTTCCACTCACTTGCAGAGCTTCGGGTACTTGCCCTGCCACTTGTTCAGCCACGCCGCCAGGTCGCCCCACGACTCCTCCAGGTCGCGCCGATCATACAGCCAGCGCAATTCGGTCATGCGATCCTCATCGTGCTTGCGCGGCAGACGATCCACGGCATTGTGCGGGAAATGCACGTCGCAGCGCTGCCACGCGGCTTCAGTCAGGAGCTCAAAGATCGCCAGTTTCAGCGCCGCATGGTCTTCGCTGACGATGAACTCGCCCCCCACCAGACCCCGCTGTTTGAGCGCAGCACGAGGCCGCGCCAACTTGCGCCACTCTCCCGATTGGCAAGCTCCACGCCCGGAACCCACTGCCGGCCTGAGCGTGTCCGCGCCTTGCGGTCCTGAATCTTGCCTCACAACCGACGAGGCGGGCATTGCCACTACCGGAGCGGAACGAGGCATTGCGGCGCGCAGTCGACGAGGAGATCGTGCCCGGCTGGTGCGTGCTCCACCCACTCTTCGCGGTCAGACCCGAGGGCTGCCTCGAGATCTGATAGACCCTTCGTATACTGCTTGCGAGTGATGGCACTCTTTTTCCGCGGCGTCTTGGACCCACGCTGGTGGCGATGCCATGACTCAACTTCTTGCAGAAGGTTCCATGCACAATCCGTGGTATTTCTCGCACTTAGTGGGGCCCCGTCGGCTGAAGAACGACCGCGTGCGGTCGCCAGTACACCCCACGACTGGCGGAGGCTGCAGTGCGGGCACTCTCGGGGACCCTGGGTGCGCGTTGCGACCAGCGGCCCTCAGTCCGCATCCGGGAAGAGCGATGGCTGGACTGCGGTGATCTTCGCCGCTGACCTCATCCGCCCGATGTGGTCCGCGATCTGCAGGCGGATCGCCGGGGCATCGCCGGGCCCGCGGATGGGCAATGCGCCGCGGTGGATGAGTGCGTTGGTTCCGGCTGCGGTCTCGCGGTTATCCGGCCAGCGCACGGCGAGGAGCAGGCGGCCCTGGTCCAGGGCGCTTTCGGCGGTGTTGATGGAGCCGCCGGTAGCCCGGGCTTCGACCACGATGACTCCGCGGCTCAGGGCGCTTTGCAGGCGGTTACGGGCCATGAGAGTGGCGGTGGTGGGCTGGACGGAAGGCGGCTGCTCGGAGAGGACCGCCCCGCGTTCGAAGATAAGCCGGGCGAGACTGAGGTTCTCGCGGGGAGTGATGACGCGGATCCCCGAGCCGAGGACGGCGATGGTGCGGCCTCCGGCTTCGAGGGCGCCGTAATGGGCTTCGGTGTCACAGCCCCGGGCGAGCCCGGCCACCACGGTGGTTCCGGTGCGGGCGAAGGCGGCTCCGAGATCTCGGGCCATGCGCGCGCCGTCGGGAGTGGGGGTGCGGGTGCCGATGATGGCGATGGCCGGGTCGTCCTCGGGAAGGAGCCGCCCGGCGATGCACACCACCACGGGAGGATTGCGGATGCCCTTGAGAAGGGTGGGAAATCCTCCCTCCCAGTCGCAGTAGACGCTGATGTACTCCTGCTTCAGTTGGGAGAGTTCGGCGCGGAATGTGTCCAGGCGGGCCTTGAGGGAGCTGATGAGCTGGATTTGGCCGGGATCCAGGCGCAGAGACGGGAGGGCGAGTTCCTGCTCCGAGGCGGCCATTACGGCGGCGGGTGAGCCGAAGTGAGCCACAACGCGACGAAACCCCGCGGGGCCAAGGCCGGCTCCCCAGGCCAGTGCCACGTGACGCGCCTTGCGCATTTCGGGGGTGGGCATCGGTGCTTTCCTAAGCCAGGTTACTCGATGACGAAATCAAGGGTCCGCAGGGTCTGTCCGGCGCGGGCGATAGCTACCTTCCACGGCCCGGCGGCGAATCCGGTTGCGGCTGAGGGACGGAATGTGATCACGAACCGTCCGTCGCCCTGTATGTCGACCTCGTGGCGCAGCGTGGTGTTCCCGCCATGAAGGAGGGTAACCACAAGACGCGCCTGTTCCCGGGCTGCGAGATGGTGGGACACGAGCAACGACAGCTCGGGTGTCCCGGCGGAGAAGACCGTTCCGGGATCAACGGGCTGATTGCGGGAGTCCAGTCCCCGGCAGAGTACGGCATCGCGTATGATGTCCGAGGCAGGACCAGGATCAGCGGGAACGACAGGGCCGGCGTCGGGACGGGTGGCGTAGCAGGTCTCGGCAAAAGCATCGGCGAGTTGTGACAGTTCGAGGTCTCCGATGGACAGGTCGGTGTCAGTGAGCCGGGCTACCTGCCCCTGGGTGATCTCCGTGCCCCGAAACTCCGCGGTGCCTCGGGCGACCCAGACCGTGACCGGGGCAGGACGTGTTCCCGGCGCGGGATCGACCCGGACCATGGTCAGGCCGGATGCATGGAGGCGGCCCGAGGGCGTGATGACGGCGAGCGTGGATTCCATCGGGCTGATGCGCAGCGTCCCACGGGCCAGGAACAGGTCGCCGTCGGGCAGGGCTGTGAGAAGCGAGCCGGGCGCGAGGGCGAGGGATGCCTGGATGGGGCTGTCCGCGGCCTTCCGGATGACGAAGAGGGCGGGGGTATCGG
>JAGPGE010000572.1 GCA_018056145.1 Armatimonadota bacterium | reverse complement strand
GGTATGTACATTGTGATCGGCGGAGCCGGTGTGGTGGGTGGCGGGATCGCCCAGATAATGCGGGAGACCCACGACGTGGTGGTGGTGGATATTGACGAAGCCCGCTGCGCCCAGATCTACGCCGAACTGGGGGTGCTCACCGTACACGGCAGCGCGACTGACCTGGGTGTGCTGCAGCAAGCGGGGATCGACCGGGCTGACGCCGCGCTGGCCCTGATGCGCAATGATGCCGATAACATCACTTTCACTTTGCTTGCACGGCAGTTCGGCGTCACCCAGTGCGTAGTGCGGATGCGAGACTCGCGCTACCGGGATGCATACGACCTGGCGGGGGCCACTTACATCATTAGCGAACTGGACCTGTACCTGCACGAGCTGGTGCTGGCCGTTGAGCGGCCCAGGGCACGCAGGATCGCGGAAATCGGCGGCGGTGAAGCGGAGATGCTGGCGGTGCAGGTACCGGAGGGAGCGGCAGCGGCCGGGTTGACGGTCCGGGAGATTGCACAGCGCCCGAGTTTCCCGCAGTCGGGGGTCATCGCGGGGATCCTGGACAAGGAGCGAAAACTCACGATCCCCCGGGGAGACGCGGTGGTTCCGGGAGACAGTGAGGTGCTTGTTGTCGTTAAGGCGGAGGACGTTGCCGATGTGGTGGACTGTCTCACGATGGAGTCCCGTGGTGGCCGGAAGACGTGATGCGTTGCGCGGCGCGGGAACCTAGGCGGCGAGTGAGCGTCCAATCCCCGGCGTACATTGAGCCGGTCCGGCGCGGATGGGGAAGAGGGAAGCGGTGAGGCCCGCACCCTTTGGGAGTTTCAGTTGTCAAAGGACCCACCATGATAGTTGCAGCCCGGGGAAACCGTCGGTGCCTGGCACGGGTCATGCTCGCGTTCGTGCTTGCGGGCGTCCCGTTTCTGTTTGGCTGCCCGCCGGGCGATGAGCCGATTCAGGTTGTCGTGGAAGACCAGACCAACTCGAACGCCAGTTCCCCTGAGGAGATCAGGGAGCTTGCCCGGCGGGAAGGCGAGATGTCCTGGTATACCTCACTCCCGCAGGACGGCGCTGAGGAGTTCCTGGCGCTGTTTGAGAAGGAGCACCCCTACATTACGACGCACCTGGTGCGAGGAAGCACCTTCGACACGGTACAGAAGGTCCAGAGCGAGATCGAGGCGGGAGACGTTCAAGCTGACGTACTTCACGTCTTGGATGTGGCGGTTTTTACGCAATTGCGTCGAAAAGGCGCGCTTATGCAGTATTCATCACCCGAAGAGCGGGCGATTCCCACACGCTACAAGGACCCTGGCTACTGGTCGGCGCTGCGTGTAGTCGGCCTGTGCATCGCATACGATTCACGGCGGCTGGACCGGGAGGATGCCCCGGATACCTGGCCGGGACTGCTCGAGGACAGGTGGAAGGGGCGGGTGGGGCTAAAGGACGCCCAGACGGCGGGATCAGCCTACGCGCACTACTACTTCCTGCGCGAGGAGTATGGGGTCTCTTACTGGGAGCGGATGGCTCGGCAGCGGCCGAGGATCTACAAGACGTCGGACGAGACCCTGGATGCGCTGGAGGCCGGTGAGGTCGACCTGGTCAGCGGGGCGATGGGTTACAGCGTCTACGATCGGATGCGCGCAGGCAGCACAATCCGCCCGCTGTGGCCTAAGGATGGGGTGCCCATGATGCTGGGACCTGTGGCGATCCTGCGCTCGGCACCGCACCGGAACGCAGCGCGGCTTTTCATTGATTTTGCGCTGTCGCAGAAGGGTCAGAAGGCGCTGCAGGATATCCTGGGTGGCGAGTCAGTGCGGATGGACGTTGAGGCGCCCCCGGAACGAGCGCAGCTGTCCGAGCTGAAGGTCATGTCGCCGGCGGGTGGCTGGACGGAATACGCGGACCGCCAAGAAACTTTGCGCAGCGAGTACATGGGGGTCTTTCATCCGGGGTCGGAGTAGGGGATGGCGGAGGGGATCGGCGGGCGGCTTAAGCGGCCGGCCGCTTGTGTGGCCGGGCAAGAACGTCGTATAATCTCGATTATGTAAACGTCGACCGGGTGTTTTCAAAGGCGCGGCCCGGCGGCGACCAAGATCGGCCAGAGCCTGCCGGGAAGCGCCTATCGCGGCGATCGAAACGCTCAGCCTGCCAGATCCGGGAACAGGCCGCACGCCGCCTGCCCGACGATGCCAAAGGCCTCCGGCGAGACAAGCGCCACCCGGCCCTCGTACCCCTGGGCTTCGGGCAGGTAGGCCTCAGGCGTCGGGATGTAGCTTGGCGTGTAGTCGCAGTTCTCGACGCAGACCACCCGTGCCTTGCCGTAGTTCCAGCGGATCGTGTGGTTCAGTTCCAGGAAGCATTCGCCCGGCAGGAAGACCAGCGCCAGTTCGCCGTAGGCCAGGCCGGCGACCCGCGTTTCGATCAGCCCGCGTCCCAGACGTCTCAGCAACTGCAGGCGGAGCAGATCGTTGAGCAGCGGCCCGCCGCCGGGCACTGTCTCGCCGGCGTCCTTGCGGCGCCGATAGTCCACAATACCCGCCTCAACGCGTTCCTCAAGCTCGGCCTCGTCCGGGAAGCTTTCGCGCAGTGGAAGCGCGACCGGGGCCAGCTTGAGGCGCAGAGAAGAACCCTCAACCGGCTCGGCGGATGCCCGAGCCCTGAGCGCCGCTGCCGCCAGGCGTGAACCCATGGCAGCTGCATCGTCTTTGCGGGATCGCTCGCCCGTGTACTTGCCCGGATTCACGTTGCCACAGGGCCCGGTGAAGTGGATCGCAGACGCGTCTTCGAGCGTTTGTTCGATTTCATGGATTGCGTAGCCTGGAAAGTCCCCGGTGACGTACGGGCCTTCGTCCCCACCCGCCGCGCTGGGATGGCAGCAGTAGTTGAGCAGGAGGATCTCGCCTTCTTCGCGCTTAAGAGACACAACCCGTACCAGCGGGTCGATGTCTCCCACCGGGTATCCCCGTTTGTGCTCGGTATCCCGGCTGCCGCGCATGACCACAGTCCCGTCAGGCATGCGCAGGCGACGATTGGAGGCGATGCCCTCCACAGGCGCCTCGCCATAGCGCACCTCAGCCGGGGAGATGCTGCGCGAAGCCTGAGCAGCGGCTTCGACCGCAGCCTCACGGAAACGCGCCCAGAACTCGGGACTGTAAGCCGTCAGCCCCCTCTCGGCCAGGTAGCGGCCGTACTCCACCCGCACGCAGGGGCTCTCGTGGGTGTGGGTGCCGTGCACGATCACGTTGTCCACGGGGACCCGCACACGCTGCGCGACCTCGGAACGGATCATCTGGTCCTCGACCGCGTACAACCCGATGACATCCGCGGAGAGAATGAAGACCGTATGCCCGGCATCCGTGAGCGCGATGGCGCGAATGAAGATGGGGTCATAGATCTCCTGGGCTTCATTGTCGAGGCCCAGTGCGCAGGGGGTTCCAAGGGGTGGGGTGATGTCCTGTTTCCCGAAGCCAGCGGCAAGCATGGTGTCACCTTAGTGCCCGCCCGACGCAGCGAATCACGGGCGGATGTGGGAAGCGGCAGGCCAGAAGACCTGCCGCATGCAAGCGAACCTCAGGGGTCGCGGAGTATACGGGGCGATCAGTGATCCTCGCCCTCTTCGGGCCAGCCATGGGGATCCAGCTTCTCCAGCCGCTCGGCCTTCTCCATTAGGCCGGGCGGAGGCTCTATCTCGGGGTGGCGCTTGAAGTAGTCGATGAGCGCCGCGGCGATTCCCTGTTCAGCCAGCACCGAGCAGTGCATCTTGACCGGCGGCAGGCCCCCAAGCTCTTCGACGACGTTCTTATTGCTTACCTCCAGCGCTTCCTCGAAGGTCTTGCCCTTGACGAGTTCCGTGACCATGGAGCTGCTGGCGATGGCGGCGCCGCAGCCGAAAGTCTTGAACTTGATATCGGTGATGGTCCGGGTGGCTGGATCGATCTTCAGCGTGAGGCGCATCTGGTCCCCACACTGGGGATTGCCAACGTCCCCCACCGCGTCGGGGTCTTCGAGTTCCCCCATGTTGCGCGGGTTCTGGAAGTGCTCCATGACTTGCTCGGAGTAGAGCATTGCGCATCATCCCTTTGCAGCAATATAACCTGATTATACTTCGTCAAGGACACCTGTCAAGCGCGACTTGGCTGCGCGATCAAAGCGTTTCCCCTAATCC
>JAGPGE010000571.1 GCA_018056145.1 Armatimonadota bacterium | reverse complement strand
GCACGGGGAAGTCTGGGGCATCCCATGGCACTACGAGATCCTTGGTGACAGCCCCGATCTCGTGAGTGTCCAGCTTTGGTGCCGCACTCCGCGTTCACCCTACCTCCTTGTGCGGCGCATGACCGTCCGCGCCGAAAGCCCGGTGCTGGAGATCGACGAGGAGCTGACCAATGAGGGCGCCGAGACCCTCGACCTCATGTGGGGCCATCATCCGGCCTTTGGGCCGCCGTTTCTGGACGGCTCCTGCATCCTAGAAACCGGCGCGCGCCGCGTAGTGGTGGACAAGAACTCAGGCGAAGCCTCCCATTTCGCGCCGGGGCAGGAGTTCGACTGGCCCGCGGGGCCCTCGAAGGATGGCGGCACCTGGGATATCAGCCGCATCACTCCTCCCCAAGAACGAGTCACCGAGATGACGTATCTCACCGACCTCGCGGAGGGCTGGTACGCGATCACTAACCGCAACAGGCAAGTGGGCATCGGGCTGAGCTTCGATACGTCCGTCTTCCGCCACCTGTGGTGCTGGCAGAATCTCGGCGGCGAGACCGGGTGGCCGTTCTGGGGGCGCTGCTACGTCATGGCCGTGGAACCGTTCAGCAGCATCCCGGCGATCCTGACCAACGCCATCGAGGCAGGCACGCAACTGGTGCTCGAGCCCGGCCACACGCTGTCCACCTGGATCCGCGCCGCTGCCTATGAGGGCTACGACTCCGTCGAGCGCATCGACGAAAAAGGCCGGGTATTCTGAACCTGCCCGACTGCGACAACTCGGCCGCCCGGCACCACGCCGGGTGCCAAGTACAAGGGACCGACGCAATGCAGCATTCCCGTATCAACGAACACATCTGGTGTGGCGGCGCGCTCTCCCCTGCCGACTGGCGACGCCTGTACCAGGAGGGCGTGCGCCTGGACCTTAGCCTGCAGGCCGAAGCCCGGGATGACTTCGGCGACCTCGTGCCCGAGGGCGAACTGTGGCTGCCCGCAGATGACTGGTACATGCCCTCCACCGACCAGCTGGTAATCGCGGCCCGGTTCATCCACACAGCGGTCTCCCTCGGCAAGGGCATCGTGGTCCACTGCAAGCACGGGATCGGTCGCGCGCCGATGACGGTCGCCTGCTACTTTGTCACACAGGGCATGTCTTCCCGCGAAGCCATCAGCTTCGTGCGCAGCCGCCGGGCGATCGTGGACCCGAACCCTGGGCAGATCGCGGTCGTCAAGGACTTCGAACGCCTGACACAAGTTGCCGCATTCGACTTTTGAGAGGTAGCGCGTGGCAGATCGCAAGTCTTCCCTCCTGCTCCACGTCTGCTGCGGCCCATGCGCCACTTCGGTGCTGGAGCGTCTGGCCCCACGTTTCCGGGTCACTGCTCTGTGGTTCAACCCCAACATCCAGCCCCGGGAAGAGCATGATCGGAGGCTGGACAGCGCCCGCAAAGTGGCCCGAAGCATGGGCGTGCCACTGGTCGAGGCCCACGCCGGCTCGGACGACTGGCTGGATCGCGTGCGCGGGCTTGAGGGCGAACCCGAGGGGGGCGCACGCTGCGACGTCTGCTTCCGCTATCGTCTGGAGATCGTCGCTGAACTCGCCGCCCAATTGGGCTTCGACCGCTTCGCCTCGACCCTCACCGTCAGCCCCCACAAGGCCGCAAGGCGCGTCCACCCAATTGGCGAGGAACTAGCGCGGGCAACCGAAGTGCCCTTTCTCGCCGAAGACTTCAAGAAGCAGGGCGGTTTCCAGCGCACCGTGGAACTCAGTCGCGAACTGGGGCTGTACCGCCAGACCTACTGCGGCTGCCTCTTCGGGCGCGACGACCGGCTCTGATGGCCCCCATGGCCGTGGGGCGGACTCGGTTTTGGGGGTAATCACCCGTCATCTGATCGCCGGCCTGAGCATTTCCGCGCCTTCCGTTTCTGAGTCTTGCCTTACAGCCCGCGAAGCGTGCCGTGAGGCTACGGCAACGGCCTGTGGCATTGCGGCCCGTGGTCGACGCGGGGATCGTGCCCGGATGGTATGCCCCAACGACTTTTCGCGGTCAGAGCCCGCGTGCTTGAGTACGCCGAGGAGCACTGGCGGCTGTACCACGATATCCTCTGGGTCTCCGCGTCCCAGACGGACCTGCTGCCTTTCGAGTTCGCGCGCATCGCCGTGGAACTCGGCGTGATCCCCGAGGTCAGCGACGACCCGCAGGCCGATGCCCGCAAGGCGCTGAAGGAACTCGAGACCGGCCCGCGGCGCCTCCTGATCCTGGACAATGCGGCGGACGAACTTTCGACCCAGAACTGGCTGCCAACCAGCGGCAAGGCCGCACCATCACCACCTCCCGCTTCGCTCACTGCTCGGCGGAAGTGTAGTCGGGGTATGTGGACGTGTTTGACCCGGAGCCTGCCCGCGAACTGACTCTGAAGAGCAGCGCGACGGAGGACACCGACGAGAACCGCGACGCCGCGGACCGCGTGGCAGGCGAAGTGGCCTACCTGCCCCTAGCGCTGGAGCAGGCGGCGGCATATGTGCGCGAGGCGGGCATCACACTGGATCAGGACATTGAGTTGTACCACGATCCCCACGCAGAACTGCTGGCGGAGTCCGGCGAAGCCCTGGGGCGAGCAGCAGAGACCGAGCTGCTCGCCTTGATCCGGGTGACGAATGCCCTGAAGGAACTGGGGCGCTACTCGCTGGCCACTCTCGGGCTGGAGAGCGTGTCGGTTCACCGCCTCGTTTTGGCGGTTCAGCGGGACGGCATGAGCGAAGAAGAGCAGCACACGTGGGCGGAGTTGGCGATCGAGACGGTTGCGCGTGCCTACCCGAGCCCCAACTACTCCAATGTGGCCGACTGTGAGACCCTCACGCCCCACGCCCTGGTGTGCTTGCAGCGTGCTGATGCATTGGGGATCGTCTCGCACGCGGCCGCACTGGTACCAGGTTTGGTGGGGGAGTTCCACGCATGGCGCCGGCAGATTGCCGCTTCGGAGCCCTTGTTCGTGGCGGCGAAGGACGCCTTCCAGCGGCTTGCGGACGCAGAGCCGGACGACCTCTACTGGCAACGGGACCTCGCGTTGAGCCACAACGAGATCGGTGACGTTCGCCGTGCACGGGGACCTTGCGGCGGCGGAAGACCGCTACCGGATCTCCCACGCTATCTTCGAGCGACTTGCCGCGGCGGAACCAACCAACGCCGACTGGCAGCGGGACCTGTCGGTGTTCTGCTACAAGATGGCCTTGTCCTGCCGCGAAAGCGGTGCGAACGGGGAGTCCTCCAGGTGGCTCCTCCGTTACGGAAAGATCCTGCGTGGCATGAATGCCCATGGCATGCGCCTGGACCCGCTGATAGCGCATATACTGGAGCAACTTGGGCAGTTGCTGGGCCGGGGGCGACAGACATGCAGGCGGTTCGGGGTTCAGGGCCCCAGATTCGCGGGGTCATAGAAGCGGAGGAACCGCGCCTTCCCGGTCGCAAGCAGGAGCGAACACGAGACTGGCGAACAATAGGTTGGGGTGCGGGGGTATTGCCGATGGACGCGAAGGCATGAGGGAGGCCATGATGGGGAAGCGGAACGGGTCTGTGATCGTCACGGGGGACATTGTTCTCGACTGCCACCTGTACGGTGGCGCGCAGGACGGCAAGCCGTCACGCAATGATCGCGGCACGCAATACGTGGAAGTGCCGGGCGGAGCGGCGCTCACGCGAGCGTTGCTTGATGCGACCGCGGATGAACAGGGCCTGGTCTGGGATGAAGCCCGGAGCATGTGGGACGAGGAGAGGGCGGCCCGCCGCAAGGCCAATCAGCCACTCCCGCCACGGCCAGACGACCTGGCGCCTCGTCGTCCCCCTCGCCACTACGCAACGATTCTTGCGCAGCAGCTGCCCGACGTCTGGGGTGCCATTCCGCTTCACCTGCGCTCCTACAGCGTCTGGACGCCCTCGCCCACGGACAAGCGCGACAAGAACCAGGTCTGGCGCACCAACCGTGATTTCGGCTACGGGCCGTTGGAGCCGCAGCAACACGGATACCAGTTCCCGATCGACCCCGAGAGTGGGGAGACTGTTCCGAACCTGGTTGTGATCGACGACGCAGCCAAGGGGTTCCGGCATGCCACCGCCAAGGCTTCCTGGCCCACGCTGGATGCACAAGACGGGCGATACTACCTGCTGAAGATGAC
>JAGPGE010000569.1 GCA_018056145.1 Armatimonadota bacterium | reverse complement strand
GCCCCAGTTCGCGCGCAATCAGCACAGGTTGTCCGGCGACGCGCGCAAGGATCTGTGCGCCGGGTTCCGGTTCCATGTCGCGCACGGTGCTGATGGGGCCGAACCGGTCGGCGATGGCATTGAGGACCGGGTGCGTCGTATCCAGTGTGAGTTCGCCCTCCACATCGGACCCGCGGTCCGGCAACACGCCACGCGCGGCGAAAGGCGTGATCTCCCGGGCCGATCTCCAGGCGGAGTCGTCGAACCCCACCGTGGCCCAACCTTCTTCCTCCGGGATATGGAACTTCCAGGTCTTGTCGCTGGCGATGAGCTCGCGGGTCCCGTCCTCATACTCAATCCCGATCTGCGCGTAGAACCCGCCAGGTCCGTCGACATTGCGCGCCTTGAACGCGATGACGTTCTCGCCCTGCTTCAGGTTGGCGGTGATGTTCCACAGTTCCAGGTCATACCAGCTCCAGTGGTAGCCCACCTGCTCTCCGTTCACGTAGACCCAGTACAGGTTGTCCGCGGTGGTCCGGATGTACGCGCGGCGCACGGGTCTGTCGACGGTGATCGTTTTTCGGATATACCGGATGTGGTCCGGGGTCTCGTCGGCCTGCGGGCCAACCCACATCCAGTCGCCGGAGTTGTCGGGGAACAGGTCTGCAGCCAACACCTTCGCGGGAGCGGCCTCCCCCAGGGTCTGCCACAGTTGCGCGGTCTTCGCCAGCGTCGCGGGCACTCCCGCGATGAGCAGCCCGCCGCCCGATCGCACGAAGGCCTCCATCGCCCCCGCCTGCACACTCCGCGCGGCCAGATCCGACACACCGTCAACCACCAGCACGTCTGCGCTGTCCAGGTCCAATGGCTGGTGGGCGTCGGGCGCCGTCACGATCGCCCTGTCACCAAGGTCGGCGAAGGCATCACTCAGCGGCACAAGGTCCACATCACCGGTGAGATCAACAACTCGCAATGGCGCGGCGAAGCCAACGCTGGTGAGAGCAAACAGCGCCAGGAGCCATCTGGTCCGCATCCGGATCACCTCTTGCGCATCTGGCCGGGCAGTTGAGGTATTGGCTTCCACTTCGCGCGCGATCGGTCTGTCACCTCTACCTGCTCGGGATCGCGCCGAGGAGGAACCTGGACCAGGCCCGGAGAAAGTGCGCCGGCGGACTGCCGTGAGCCCGCGTGAGTACCCGTTGGGGTCTGACCGCCAAAAATGGGTGGGGCATACCATCCTGGCACGATCCCCTCATCGCCCACGCGCTGCAGTGCCGCGGGCCGTTGCCCTTGGCTCAGGACCGGAAGGCGCGTAAATGCTCGGGCCGGCGTTGAGATGACGGGTGATTACCCACAGAATCGAGTCCGCCCCTACCCGGTGCCTGCCCTTGGCGCCGCAATGCATATCGTTGAAACTCAGCGCAGCAATGTCTGTGCACAAACCGAACGGAGGACGACATGAGCACACTGGCCATTGACGGTGGCACCCCTGTCCGCACCACGCCCTTCCCGATGCGTGACCAGATCGACGACCGCGAGGTCGCCGCGATCATGCGCGTCGTGGAACGCGCCCGCACTGAAGGCGGCGCTTTCGAGCGATATGGCGGCGTTGAGGTGGACGCCTACGAAAACGAGTTCGCCGCCCATATGGGCTGCAAGTGGGGGAATGCGGTGTCCCATGGCACGGGCGCAGTCCATACGGCCATCGGGGCGCTGAGACTCGACGCCGGCAGCGAGGTCATCTGCTCGCCCATCACCGACCCGGGCGCCATCATGCCGGTGCTTATGCAGAACTGCATCCCGATCTTCGCCGATGCCGACCCGGAAACTCAGAACATGGACCCGGCTTCGGTGCGCGAGCGCATCACCCCGCGCACAAAGGCCATCGTCTGCGGGCATATTGCCGGGCAGCCCTGCGACATGGACGCGATCATGGCCATCGCGGCGGAGCACAATCTGTGGGTCGTCGAGGACTGCGCCCAGGCTCACGATGCCGAGTACAAGGGGAAGAAGGCCGGATCCATCGGCCACATGGGCTGCTATTCGCTCATGAGTGGCAAGCATTCCACCGCCGGCGGGCAGGGCGGCATGGTGGTCACCAACGACGAAAACCTCTACTGGCAGGCCAAGCGTTTCGCCGACCGCGGCAAGCCCTTCAACTCCGACGCCCCGGGCAACATGTTCGTGGGCATCAACTACCGCATGACCGAACTGGCCGCGGCTATCGGCCGGGTGCAGCTTGAGAAGCTGCCCGAGATCGTCCGGGTGCGCCGCCGCTGCGCCGATATCATCGGCGAAGTCCTCGCCGAGCACGGCTGTGAGGGCGTGCAGATGGGCAAGATCATTGACGGCGCGAAGTCCGCCTACTGGTTCATCTTCCTGCGCTGGTACGCCGACCGGATGACCGTGGACAAGGCGCGCTTCTGCGAGGCCGTCGCGGCGGAGGGTGTCGACGTGGCGCCGAACTATGGGGCTCTCGCCTGGAAGAACCCATACATACTGGAGCGCAAGGCGTACGGCGAGACCCAGTGCCCGTGGTGCTGCCCGCTGTGGGGGGGCGAGTTCGACTACGAGAACTGCTGCCCCAATGCGGAACTGGCCGACGCGAACCTGATGCGGACCTCGGTTCATGAGAGCTTCAGCGACGATGACGCCCGGGACGTGGGTCTTGCCATCGCCAAGGTCGAGCAGGCATACCGGAAGTAGCCGGTGCAGCCGGGCGTCAGTCTTTGGCCGGCAAGGGATCAGGCTCACGGGAGTCCGCGGGCAGAGCCGTGTGTCCCTTGCCGGTTGCGGGGCTTCCCATGAGCAGGCTGAAGTCGCCGCCCTCAGGATCCGCAAGATTCGGGTCTATTCCGACCAAGCCATTCGTCTCGGGGGTGGGAAGCTGGGGCGCGCTCCGGTCAGGCCGGTCCAGGCAGTACCATAGATTCCCGCTGAAAGTGAAGGTCTCGGGTGCTGTGCCCTCGCCGATGTTCACGCCGCCTGACGCCCACGAATCGGACCGGAAGATGATGATGTTGCTGTCGAAGCGCCCGTTGCGGCTGGGCACAAACCCCGGCTCACGGGTCTCTTGCAGAATACGCAGCGCCCAGCGGCCTGGCAGGTAGATGGTGTTGAACCGGACGACAGCGCCGTCCACGCCCACAAAGGAGATGGGTGCGAGGGAGCCCACGAGTACGTTACCTTCCACCACGATGTCCTTCGCCTCGTAGCCCGGCGGTGGCTGGGGCCGGAAGAACTGCAGACCGGTGCTGCCGCCGATGTTCACCGCGCGCCCTCCGGCGTTTTCAAAGCGGTTTCGGCGGATTACGACCTGAGTGGTTCCGCCCTTGGTCTGCGGGCCGGTGCCGCCGATCCCGTCGCGCCCTCTGAAGACGCAGTCCTCGATGATACCCCGGTGGCAGCCCACCATGTCTATGGCCGACCCGCCGTCTCCCCAGCGCTCGATGGTGCAGTCCTGGGTCAGGAATTCATCCACTCCAGAGAGCTTTATGCCGTCGCGATTGCCCTTGGGGCCAATATCGGTAATGGTGAGACCGCGCAAGACGATATGGTGAGCAGGCGTGTCGAACTTGCCGCCATCGTCGATGTTCAGGCCGTTGGATTCGGCCCCGCGCATAACCATATCGTGAAGCGTAAGATGGGAGGCGCCAGCGAAGTGGAATGCGTTGGCGCCTCCGGTGAAGATCGGCGGGTTCCGGGGGTCAACGCCGCCAACTGAGATGGGCTCTTCCTCGGTGCCATGCACGCCGGCGAAGTACAGGCCTCCCGGGTACTCACCGGGAGCGATGAGAATCCGCGTCCCCGGAACGGCCACAGCCACCGCATCCATCAGGCCGACGACGTCACTCACCGACACGGTCGCCGCCGTTGCGGTGCAGCCTGTCATGATTGCCGGGCACAGGCAGGCCACAACCGCGGCCAGTCTTAGGCTGCCCATCTTCTCAGTCCTCCAGATATGATGCGAAGCATGGCTGGCCGGCGTCGTGTGAGGGCGTACATGCCCCTTCAGTCAAACAATTGGACACCGACGCCGCGGTTCCTTCCCAGCGCGGGCATCCAGCGTCCCACAGGCCGGAACGGGTCGCCACCATAGCTCTGGTGGCCACCATCCCGTCACGCGGCAGGTGACCGCGGCTGGGGCGCGAAGTACTGAATGGAAGACGGACGGTTCGCAGG
>JAGPGE010000570.1 GCA_018056145.1 Armatimonadota bacterium | reverse complement strand
TCGAGAAGCAGTCCAGCAGGATGGTGCGCTCCAGCATGCCCGGGATCGCGGCGATGCTGTGGTGGGTACCCTCGTACAGGATCCGCTCATATGGCTCGTCGCTCATGATCCACAGGTCCTTGTCGATCGCGAGCTGCGCGATCCTCTCCAGGTCGGACATCTCAAGCACGCCGCCCGTGGGGTTCTGGGGCGAGTTGATGATGATCATGCTGGTCTTGTCGGTCACGAGCGAGGCCAGTTCGTCCACGTCGAAGCGGAAGTCGTTCTCCTCACGCAGCGGACACGGCACGGGCTTGGCGCCCACGAAGTTGATCATAGACTCGTAGATCGGGAAGCCGGGGTTCGGGTAGATGACCTCGTCGCCCTCGTCCACGCAGGCGGTGATTCCCCAGTAAATGATGGGCTTGGCGCCGAAGACGACGGTGATGTTCTCCATCTTGTAGTCGGTGCCGCGGCCACGGTTAAGGTGCCAGGCGATGGTCTCACGGAACTCCGGATCGCCTGCGCTGGGCCCGTAGTGGGTATAGCCCTTGTTCATGGCTTCGCAAGCGGCATCGATGATGTGCTGCGGTGTGTCGAAGTCGGGCTCGCCGATCTCGAGGTGGACGATATCCCGGCCCTCGCGTTCCAGTTGCTTGGCCCTCGCGAGAACCGTGAAAGCGGTCTCCGTGCCCAGACGTTCCATGCGCTTTGCCAGCTTCGGCATGTCAGAATCCTCCCGGAATGGTGGTAGAAGCTAATTGTTGGGTGCTTGCACGGCAGGGAACTGTGTCCCGGTCGGGGCGCCCAGGCACTAATGCCTGGGCTGAGTAGAGCCGCCCTGGGTGACAGCGACACCCTGGTAGCAAAAGATTGTCGAGTGCATCGGGGTATTGTCCATCATAGCCCTGGGTCAGGCCGTTTTGCAGTCTGTGATTCGCCTGCGCGGCCTCGCACTGGGTCACTCGGGATCGCGCGGCCCGCGGCGGTTAGAGATTACCACGGAGCGCCCCCGCAGGCAACCCCCGGAGGCGCTCGCATGAGCTTCAGCCAACGACCGCCACGGTGTCCATGGCGATCATCAGTTCTTCGTTAGTCGGGATGACCAGCACCGCCGCGGTGGCATCGTTCACAGAGATATCGCTCACCGGGTTGCGCTTGTCCACCTTCTCGTTCTTGTCCAAATCAACGGCCACGCCCATGAACCGCAGGCCCTCCGTGCTCAGGCTCCGGATAAGCGGCTCATTCTCGCCAATGCCAGCAGTGAAGACGATGGCATCCACGCCGCCGAGTGCCGCCGCATACGCGCCGAAGTACTTGCGGACGCGATAGGCGAACACTTCGATGGCCGCCACGCAGCGGTGGTTCGGTTCGTCTCCGAATGCAGCCGCTTTGACATCGCGCATATCGCTGCTAACGCCGGAAATGCCCAGCAGACCGCTGCTCTTGTTGAGAATCCGGTCGATGTCCTCGGAAGACAGGTTCATCTCGGCCTGCAGGAAGGGCAGGATGGCGGGGTCCAGGTCGCCGCAGCGGGTGCCCATGAGCAGGCCCTCCAGCGGGGTCAGACCCATGCTGGTGTCCACGGACTTGCCGCCGAGAACCGCAGCCATCGAGCAGCCATTGCCGAGATGGCAGGTGATGATGCGCTGCTCCTCGATAGGGATCCGCTTCTCCGCAAGTAGCCATTCGCCGGCCTTCAGAGTCACGTAACGGTGCGAAGTGCCGTGGAAGCCGTATCGGCGAACGCCCAGGTCCGTGTAGTACTCGTACGGCAGCCCATACAGATACGCCCGCTGGGGCATGGTCTGGTGGAAGCCGGTGTCGAAGACGGCCACTTGCGGGACGCCCGGCAGTGCGTCGGTGCATGCCCGGATTCCCTGCAGATTGGCGGGGTTGTGCAGAGGGGCGAACTTGTTGCAGTCCTCCACCGCGTCGATGACCGGCTCACTGATGAGCACCGACTCAGAGAACTTCTCCCCGCCATGGACCACGCGATGCCCCACCGCAGCGATTTCATCCAGGGAGCCGATGACCCCGTGTTCCGGGTCTGTCAGTGCTTCGAGAACATAGCGCATGGCCACGCTGTGGTCGGTCATGGGGTTCTCGGCGATATGCGCGTCTTTCCCGGTCGGCCGGTGCTTGAGGACAGCGCCGGCGCCGCCGTTGACCGAGACCCGGTCGGCCACCCCGTCCGCGAGCACTGACTGGGTCTGCATGTCGATCAGACTGTACTTCAACGACGAACTGCCGCAATTGATGACGAGAACGATCACAGGGACTTGCTCCCAACTCGTATAAGTATAACGGCCCGGCGGTCACCGCCGGGCCGGACGTCACGCTGCTATTCCAGGTCGTGGGCCGACCGGCCCTCTGCCCTGACCCCTGGCTGCGTCGACGGGCCAAGGGCTTTCTTCGCCTGGTCAAGGATGCCCTGGGTGCGGGTCATGTAGTTCTCCAGGCGCTCAATGACCCCTCGTACCCAGGCTTCCGCTTCCGCCCGAGTGGCATCCGCGTCCGCCTGGGCTGCGCGCAGGAGTTCGTCCGCCTTGGCTTCGGCCTCGCGCACCAGGGAGTCGTTGGAGATGAGAAGCTGGGCCTGCTCGCGAGCAGCTTCGAGGATCTTGGCGCGCTCCTCGTGGGCTTCGCGCACGATCTTCTCCCGGTCGCGAGCCACCTGGTTCGCGGTGGTCAGTTCGTCCGGCAGGCTGGATCGCAACTGGTGGATCAGGTCGAAGAAGTCGGCGGCGTCAACAACCGTCTTCCCCCACAGGAAGGGGAAGACTTTGCAGAACCAGCGCTCTCCCTCATCCCCCATGGCTTCCAGTTCGTCGAGAAGTTCAAGAATCTCCATGCGCGAGCCTCCCGGTCACTGCGCCCACAACGCCAAGTGGCGCTGCCCCCTGCGATTATCGCACGACGTGAATCCGCACGCGCCGCGCTGCCCGCTGCAACTCGCGGCGTTCGTCCTCGCGCAGGGAGCAACTCACCACCGGGGTGCTTACCGCCGGCTATCTCCCGTTGCGCGCGTCCAGCATTTCCAGCACAAATGGGTGCACAAACGCGGACACATTGCCGCCAAGTTTGTGCACATGCTTGACGAGACTGGAACTCAGGAACGTGAACTGCGGCATAGCCATGAGATACAGGGTGTCCAGATCAGGCGCCAACTGGCGGTTCATCGTGGCCATCTGCATCTCAAGCTCGAAATCGGACACGGCGCGCAGGCCTTTGATCAGTGTCTGCGCCCCGCACCGGCGCGCATAGTCTACCACAAGACCTTCAAAGCTATCTACGGTGATATTCCCGATGTCCTCGCAGGCGCGACGAGCCATGTCCACACGTTCGTCGACGCTGAACATGTGCTTCTTCTCGGCATCTGCGGCCACGGCCAGAATCACCCGGCCGAACAGCTTCGAGGCGCGTTGGGCCACTTCGACATGACCCAGGGTGATGGGGTCGAAGCTGCCCGGGTAAACGGCGACATGCTGCACGGTGGCGCCCGTCTGCTCCACGGCCTGCCTGCTCCTCAGTCCATCTCGTACATGAGCATGACCGTCTCGCCATGCTTCTTGATGCGCGAAGGTTCAGGAAGCCCCATCCGCTCCCACAACGCCCCGTATTGTAGCACGACCAGCCCCCCGGATGCCACACCCTCCCTGTCGACCACGAGGCGCCGGGCAAGGTCCGCGAAGCTCGCGAGGCCGTAGGGAGGATCGGCGAAGACGATGTCGAATCCAGGCGACTCCCGTGCGAACCGCGCCCAGAGGCGCTCCACCGGGCCTTTCGCCACCGTCGCGCCCTCGGTAAGGCGCGCGGCCTCCAGATTGGCCCGCAGAGCCTCGACACACCGTGCATCCTGCTCCACGAAAACACAACTCGCCGCGGCCCGGCTCAATGCCTCGATCCCGACGCTTCCGCAGCCCGCGTACAGGTCGGCGAAACGCGCGTCAACAACGCGCTTCGCCAGGCTTGCGAACAGCGCCTCCCGCATGGCGTCGGTGGTCGGGCGGATCTTCGCCTTCGACGGGTACTTCAGCGGTATCGACTTCGCCGATCCGGCAATAACGCGCACGAGACTTTCGCTCCCGGCGGGGTCAGACTGGGCATCAACGGTCCGATGGCGTATGATGTGGCTGAGACCGCTGGATTATACGGCTTCGAAGGGACGCTGTCACGATG
>JAGPGE010000568.1 GCA_018056145.1 Armatimonadota bacterium | reverse complement strand
CGCGCTCCTGTCCGGGTTCCTGAGCGGCGTCGCGGTGATCTGCGTGGCCCGGTGCCGCGCCACCGATACCTCCACCAACATCTTCTGGTCCCAGGCGGTGTTCGGTCTGGCAATCGTCGCCCTGCCCGCAGGCAGAGCGTGGGTCATGCCCACGGGCACCGAGTGGCTGTGGCTGCTGCTGATCGGAGGATTCGCTTCGGCCGGGCAGCTCTCCATGACCTATGCCTACAAACACACGGGGGCCTCGCAAGGCAGTCTCATCAGCCTGATTGCCCCGGTGATGAGCGCGACCATCGGCGTGCTGTACTTCCGCGAGCCGTATACCGGTGGATTCCTGATCGGTTCGGCGCTGATCATCGGCTCTTGCATCTATATGGCGCTGAACCCGGTGGCGATGGCAGTCGCAAAGCCCGCCGAGAAGTGCGACATTGTGGCGAAGTGACCATGCGCCCGCACCCGTGAGGTTTCAGCACCAGTGAAGGGAGCTCCTATGTCCTGGTACCTTCAGGATCCACCCGACTTCGCGAGGCATAACGAGGAAGTCGCGGCGGTCTGGCATGCCTACCATGAGGGCCATCCCACCCGAGTTCCGGTGTCCATCAACGGCAGCATCCGAAATCTGATCCAGAACTCGGCCATCAATGATACCGGCTACACCTTCGAGGACTTCTTCACCGACCCCGAAGCCCAGATCCAGTGCCAGCTTGCCTACCAGGCGTGGTACCGCAACCACGTGGTCTGTGACCGCGAGATGGGCCCTCCCGCCGGCGGTTGGGCGCTGAACATCGACTTCCAGAACTCGTATGATGCGGGCTGGTTCGGCTGCCCCATGCACTACGACGGCAATGCGGTCCCCGACACGGTGGAGATCCTCAAGCACGACAAGCACAAGCTGTACGAGATGGAGTGCCCCGATCCCCTGCGGGGTGGCCTTTTGGGGCGCGCCATGGAGTTCTATGAGTACATGCACGACCGCTGCCGCAACCTGGAGTTCCAGGGCCTTCCCGTGAACCCTCCGGTCACCATCCCCGGCGAGGGCAACGACGGCCCTCTCGATGCCGCCTACAAGCTGCGCGGGGCCGCCGAGGTCTGCATGGACATGATCGCCGACCCGGACTACTACCACGACCTGATGACTTTCATCACCGACTGCTTTATCCGGCGTATGAAGGCCATCCGCGAATGGCGGTGGGAGCAGTACCCGGATTCGGCCGACAAGGGCCAGTTCAAGCGCCCCGGATACGGCTTCGCGGACGATGCCGTGGTCCTCCTCTCAGTGAACCAGTACCGCGAGTTCGTCTTGCCCTATCACAAGCGACTGGCGGACGAGTTCAGCGACGGCGGGGCCAAGAGTGTCCACCTGTGCGGCGATGCCACCCGCTTTTTCCCAATCCTGCATGAGGAGTTGAACGTCACCAGCTTCGACACCGGCTTTCCCGTGGACCACGGCAAGCTGCGAGAGGAGCTTGGGCCCGATGTCCAGATCTTCGGCGGCCCAACGGTCATGTTGCTCCGGGACGGCCCGGAGTCGGCGATCCGCGCCAAGGTCCGGGATATCTGCGAGTCGGGTGTCATGGAGGGCGGGAGATTCGTGTTCATCGCTGCGAACAACATGGCCCCGTGTACCCCGGTGGAGCACGTGCGGGCCATGTACGAAGCAGCCAAGGAGTTCGGGCGCTACTAACCTCTCAAAAAAGGCTGGAGAACATGCTGCGCGCCACCCTCTGCTGCTGTGCCGTCGCGATCTGGGGAGCAGCCGCCTGCGGAGAGGGTCTGCACGAGTGGACCTTCGACGGCCCTGACGCGCCCCCTCTCTGGCCCCACGGATGCACCGCGAAGGTCGAAGATGGCATGCTCAGGTGCGAGACCGCCGAGAAGGGCCCCGGGGTCTGGCTCTGGCTACCACAGGCCGAGGTCTGTGCTCCCGCGAAGCTGGTGTTCCGAATCCGAACCAGCGACACCATGGTGGGCCGGGGCGAGGCATACATCAAGACCCGGGAGCGCCCGGACATCGGCATGCACAGCGTTGTGCGCTTCCCGATTCCGCATGACAATCAATGGCACGAAATCGCGGTGCCGCTGCCGGCGGTGGGCACGATCCTGCAGGTCCGCCTCGCTGTGGGCCACAGGCCGGGTACCTTCGCGATCGACTGGATCCGCTTCGAGAGCGACCCTTACCCGGCGGAGGTTCTGTCCGCGCGTGGTGCTCTGCCTGGCCATATCACGATACAGGACGATGCCTTGCGGGTAATCCTGCGTACCCGTGACCACCGCTACCGCGTGGTGGATCGACGCACTGGGCGGCGCTGGACCGCCGACGGTTCGGGCTGCAAGGCGCTGCTCACCGGTGCCCGACGAGTCGATTCGCGGACGATGGTGCTCGACCTGTACGACCACAGCACCCGCGCGAAATACACCAGCACCGTCGCTCTGCCCGAACAGGGCGCGGTCTCGTTCGAGCTGAGCACCGATCAGCCCCAGTCACCGTTCCAGGCGCTCGTAGACTATCCGCCCATGCTCACCAGTGATCTCGACTCGGCCAAGCTGGTCTTCTGCGACCGTTCCGCGGGCGTCTACGTGGACCAGACCGAGGAGGCCTACGCGGGCAAGCTGCTTACGGTCTACGGGAACACCGGCACCACGAACATGCCGCTGGTCGGCGTGGTGAGTTCGGCTCGGGGCGATGCCATGATGGCGCTGGTCGAGACCCCCTGCGACGCTTTGCTTCAACTCGCCCCGGACTCCGAGAAGCGCTGCTGGCCGCAGATCATCTGGCAGGAATCGCTGGACACATTCCGCTACCCGCGCCGGTTGTCATATCGCTTCGTGCCTTCGGGCGGTTACGTCGCGCTGGCGAACCTGTACAGGGAGTATGCGGCAGACCAGGGGCATGTGCTCCCATTCTCCCGGAAGCTCAAACAGCGCCCACAGGTTGCGGGTCTCAAGGGCGCGCCGATACTCTGGGGCGCCCGCGATGCCTGGCGGTTCATCCAGGAAGCCAGGACCGAGGGGATGATCGCCGGCGTTCTCGCCAATGCCCACCATGGTCTGTGGGACCACGGCGCCCTGCGCAAGCTCAACGAGATGGGCTACCTGACCGCGCCCTATGACAATATCAGCGACGCGCTCGACGGCCCAACAGGACCCCAGCGCGATCCCGTGGACGAGACGGCCTTCCACTCCCGGCCGGATTCCGGACCACAGGGCGGTTGGGAAGATGAACTCCACAAGCATTTCATGCGGTCAACCGCCTTCGCACTGAGAGCGCTGAAAAGCTACGCTCCCGGCGACCTCGAACGCTACGGCTACAATGCCTGGTTCATGGATGTCGCTCTCGCCATCCATCTGCTCGAGGACTGGCACCCGCGGCACACCTTCGACCGCCGGCAGGACATGGAGTACCGACGCGGGTGCTTCCGCTGGCTCAATGAGCAGGGCCTGGTGATCGGCGCGGAACATGGCAATGACTGGGGCATTGAGTTCGTGGATTGGACCGAAGGCTCCCTGGGCGGCCCGTTCTGGTGGAGCCGTGCGCGTGACGAAGGCTGGGACCCCGGTCGCCTCAGACGCGCAGTCTCGCGGGAGGACTACACCGACAAGTACCTGCGAATCGGCCACGGGTACGACACCCGCGTGCCCTTCTGGCAACTGGTCTATCATGACTGCGCCGTATCCACCTGGTACTGGGGCGACGGCCCGGACTTTCATTACGACGCCGCGCCGGAAGTGTCGGACCGCAAGGACCTCCAGGCCCTGCTGTATGGCGGCGTGCCCATTTTGTGGCGCAGCGATGAAGGCTACGGGTGGGAACGCAACCGCGAGCGCCTTTTGCAGTCTTACCGCGACACCTGCATTTTCCACCGCGAAGTCGCCTTCGCCAGACTGGTTGACCACGAGTTCCTGAGCCCGGACATGGCCTTACAGCGCACCCGGTTCGACACGGGACACACCGCGGCGGTGAACTTCGGCGCTACCCCGCGCGAATATGCGTCTGACTCCGACGAGGCGGTGACCCTAGCTCCGGGCGGCTATCTCGTTACTGGACCGGGTTTCCGCCAGACGAAACTCTGGCTGGACGGCGCGACGGTGAAGAGCATCCAGGCTGACGGGTACTTCGTCGGGGAAGCGCCGGTGAAACGGCGAATCGGCCCGGTTGAGCTGAACGGGCGCTT
>JAGPGE010000567.1 GCA_018056145.1 Armatimonadota bacterium | reverse complement strand
GGGCAGACGGCTGGCGGGGGCGCGAGATGGGCGGAGCAGGGCGGGCCGGATGGGGCAGGGGGACTCGGCGACTCGGCCGATGCATTAAGAAAGGGCGCGGCCGTGAAGGCCGCGCCCTGTGTGTTCTTGACAATCGCGGGATTGGACTACCAATCCCAGGCGATGCCACCGCGGAAGAATGTGTCGCCGTCGAACTGGCCGGCGGTCAGTTCGATCTTGTCACTCACGCAGTAGGTCGCCATGTACGCAGGCATCGAGCGGTAGTTCAGGACAGCCGCGCCGATCTTCGGGGTGAACTTGAACTGGAAGCCGCCGAAAAGCTCGCTGTCATGCTGCTTCTCGCCCCAGCCAAGGTGGAGGCGGACGAGAGGGGTCTTCCAGGTCGGGACAGCCGGAGCAGCCAGGTTGAAGGCGCCCAGCACGAACAGGGACGGGTCGTCATAGTCCGCATTGCCCATGGAGCGGGGCAGGCCCAGGTCAGCCATGAACTGCCGGCCGCCGATCCAATCCTCACCGGTGATGTTGGTCGCGCCAACGATCAGGGACGGGTGCTTCGCGGTCTCCTTGACCAGGGTAACGTAGGCGTTCGCCTGGTAGTAGGAGTCGGCACTGTCAACGTCGGCATACCACAGGTCGACTTCGAGCCAGTCGGTGACGCCATAGAAAAGCTCGCCGATGACCGTGTCGGTGTTCATCGGGCGATTCCAGTAGATGGCGTTCGCTTCCCACTGCCCCTTGGCCACGACATTGCCGGTGGGCATGCTCACGATGTCGCCAGCCAGAGCCGGCAGCGCACTGCAGAGTACAAGGATTACGGCGACGACTACTTTGGACATTGCTCTTCCTCCCGTGTTGTCTGGCCTTGCGGCCTGCGAATCGCTCGCAGCCATTGGGATTAGACCGTCGGTCCCGCTGATCGTCTTGTAAATCCTTAAGAAAAGATTAAGCCCGGCGGAAGAAATGCCGGGCTCAAGCCTCAGGCTGCCCCAGAAACGAGCTCAGGACGCCGCCGGGTACTCGTTGCACAGCAGGTACAGGGCCGGTTCGTCTTCTTCGATTGGCGAGAAACGCGGCTGGTTTTCCAGGAAACGATTGTCGTGCTCGTCATCATTGACCTTGGAGACCTCACCCAGCAGCGCCGTCCCTGTCCCCGCTTCGGCCCAGAAGGTGTGGTAGTTGTAGGCCGGAAGCGTGATGCTCTCGCCCGGGGTGAGGCGGATCACGGAACCCGCCGGGACCTCGTACGCATGGCCGTCCACATTCACGGGAACAGGCGTGTCGGCAAGCTGCTCATCCTCGGTGGCGTTGTACACCTTCACCAGCAGATTCCCGCCCGCCCGGCAGATGATGTCTTCCATCTTGTTCCAGTGGAAGTGGCAGGGCGTATACTGGTCCTCTTTGACGATGAGGAGCTTCTCGCAGTACGGCTTCGTGTACTGCTTCAGGTTCGGGTGGCCATTGCGGATGGTGAATAGCAGCAGACCCATCTCATCGAACTTGCCGCTGCCATAATCCGTGATGTCCCAGCCAAGCTTGCAGTCGCGGATCTCATCCCACTCGTGCCCGGCCATGGCCCACTGCTCGGGCGACCAGAAGGCCCACGGGGGCAGGTTGAAGCTGTACTTTCGGCACAGTTCCACGTTCTCGCGCAGGATTGCATTGATCTCGGATCGCTTCACAGTAATCCCCTCACTATGGTCCGGGAGTGAAGTGCGACTGTTTCTGTGGGATCGCTCAGCCTTCGCCCTCAGCCGCCCAGATGAAGCCGCGGCGCATGAGTTCGGCCACCTGCGGGATTTCGATGTCCGCCGCAACATGGCCTACCGAGCAGTAGTAGACACGGCCCTTGCCGTAGCTCTTGATCCAGACCGCGGGCATGACTGTGTGGCCGAAGTTCACGGTTGCCAGCACAATATTGCCGGGGTCCACGTGCATGTAGTACTGCTCGCTGGTGACATCGAAATCGCCGATGCCGGAGGTCAGCGGGTTCCACGGGTCGACGATGTGGACGGTGTAAGTGACACCGGCGCCACCGGGATGGGCCACCCACTGGCCGCCCACCATGAACTGGTATTCGGTCTGCTGGCGGAAAGCATCGCCCATGCCGCCGTGGACGCCGGCGATCCCGCAGCCCTCGCGCACCGCATCCAGCAATGGCTTGAGCTGATCGCTCTGGATATCGCCCATGGTCCAGACGGGGACGATGAGCGAGAGGTCTTTCATCAGCGCCTCGTCCTTGAAGGCGTCAAGCGTATCGGAGATTTCTACCGACATGCCGCTCTCGGTGAGGATTCGGGCGAAATGATCGGCGACCTGCACCGGTTCGTGGCCATCCCAGCCACCGCGAACGATCAAAGCTTTCTTCATGCGTGAGACTCCTTGATTCGCTCCCGCCTGTAACGGGAGCCAGCGGTTATTCGCGGCACTGTTTCGCCCAGCAATGGCCGCACACCTTCGCCACGTGAGCGGGTTACAGTGACGTAAGCTCCTCGATCCCGGCCTTGCGCAGCCGCCCGTGCAGTTCAGCCTCCTGATCGGGCGAGAGGGTGGGGATTGGCCCCCTCGGGTCGCCGCAATCATACCCCACGAGCTTCATGGTGGCCTTGAACGCCGGGATGCCGCCGAACTGCAGCATCACATAGATGATCTGGTTGCAGCGGGCCTGCAGGTACATGGCGCGTTCCATGTCGCCGCTGAAAAAGGCCTCGCGCAGGCGCAGGAAGGCGGCGGGCATGATGTTGTAGGTCGTGCCGATGGCCCCATGCGCGCCCATTGTGAGTGCGGGCAAGTGCAGTTCGTCCGGCCCGGAAAGCATGGTGAAGCGCCGACCGGTGAGTTCGAAGACCCACCTCATTAGATACAGCGCAGGGTCGGTGAATTTCAGCCCGGCGAGGTTCGGGACCTCCGACAACCTGCCGGCGCTGTCGGCCGTGAGCGCCGCGCCGGTGAGGTGCGGGATGTGATAGATGAAGAACGGCAGGTCGGTCGCCGAACCGATGGCCTTATAGTGACCAAGGGTGGCCTCGAACCCGAGTTGGTAGTAGACCGGGGCGATGCTGCTGACCGCATCGGCGCCGACGTCCTGCGCGTGCTTTGCGAGTTCCACCGACTGCGCTGTGGTATTGGACCCGACATGCACCATGACTGCGGCACGGCCGGCCACGATCTGCACCGCGGCCTCGGCCATGAGGCGCCGCTCTTCGGGCGAGAGATAGAGGCCCTCGCCGGTGCTGCCGCAGACGAAGAAGCCCGTGACGCCAACGTCGATCTGCCAGTTCAGGAGCGCTTCGAAGCGCCCGATGTCCACATTCCCATTGTCATCGAAGGGCGTGAAAATGGCAGTATTAAGCCCGTGAAGAGGTTCGAACATCGTGGTTTCCCTTTCCCCGTCGGCATGTGACGCGGCCCCCATGTTACCCCCAACTGAACAGGGGCGCAAGCGCCTGCGGAACCCACGCGGAGGAGTCCGTCGCGTGCCGGAGAAGGGCCTCGAACAACCAAGGAGGTGCGCCCAATGAAGGTCATCCTGATCTATGCGGATTCGCTGAGACGCGATCACATCGGCGCATACGGCAACGAGTGGATCCACACGCCGAATCTCGATCGCCTGGCGGCCCAGTCGAGTGTGTTTGAGCACGCCTACATCGGTTCGTTCCCGACGGTGCCCACGCGCCGCGACATCATGCTGGGCTGCGGCGACAAGGGCGTGCCCTTCAACCGCTGGAAGTGCATCGACAATGACGAGGTGACGCTCACCGAGCGCCTGGCCACGAAGAGCGTCCCAACGATGATGATTACCGATGTGCAGAACACGGTGACGCGCGGGATCAACATCAACAAGGGGTTCACCGCCTGGACCTGCAATCGCGGGCAGGAGGCGGACCCGTCGTGGATGGATGACACGGTGCCCCTGGAGTTCCCGGTGGAGCCGCACCTGATCCGCTACCCTGCGGCATGGTGGCATCAGATACTGGTCACCCGGGCCCATCGCAAGACCGAGGAGGACTGGTTCGCTCCGGGCACTTACGCCACGGCTATTCGGTGGCTGCAGCAGAACTACACCCGCGACAGTTTCTTCCTCTACCTGGACACTTTCGACCCGCACGAGCCCTGGGACCCGCCCCAGTGGTATGAAGACATGTATGATCCGGGCTTCAAGGGCAGGCGCTTCGACGC
>JAGPGE010000566.1 GCA_018056145.1 Armatimonadota bacterium | reverse complement strand
CGCTGGATGCCGGGAGCTTCCTCGCGCAGGGCCACGGTGTAGCACGAATCCGGGCCCGTATCGCGCAGGACCAGACCCGCCTGCGCTGCGGTCCCAAGGCGCAGGGCCCCGCGGACCTCGTAGGCCGGACCACCCTCCCACCCCGAGACTGCGCGCCCTTCGGGGCTTCCAGTGAGCGAAAGCCAACCGGGCATTCCGTCCGCTTTCGCGAGCGTCCCCGACTCCGCAATCCAACTCGACGGCAGGGCGCCGTCGCACGACGTCGGCATCGCCACCCATGGCGTCACCAGCACATCGTCAAACAGCGCCTGTCCCGCCTGCGCCACGAGCGCGATGCCACCAGTCGCGCGCACCGGATCGGTGGCGCGCAGGACAACCACATCATCCACCAAGCCCTGCACGTACCCTCCCGACACGCGGATGGCCAGTTTCGTCCACTGCCCGCGGATTGCCGCGCACGGTCCGGTCGCGAGGGTGGTCTCCACTCCCCCATGCCGGCAGACCAGTCGGGCTTCAGCGAGACCCCTGCCCTCGGCTGGAAGCGTCACGGTGAACGCCAGGTGGTCTGCATCAGTGACGAAATGAGCCGCTATTCCGGCTGTATCGCACGCCGGGCGAACGCGCACCTCGGCCTGGTAGTCATCCCAGAACCACATGCCGGTCGCAGAGAGCGCGGGCTTGTCCGCGTCCGCGTTGGCCTCGTAGCGGAAAGGGTTGACGCTTTGGGCCACCTGTCCCTGGCCGCGATCCCCGGTCTCCTGCTGCACTTTCCATTGCCCGGAGACCGGCGCCCATTCGCTGTCCTCATCATTGGCGCGCATGAACTCGTCCGCGAACTCGGTGGGGCCTGCGGGCTGGCAGACGGGGTCAGTGAGGCCCGAGCAGGCCACGATCCCCTGCATGGGCGGCCCGTCCACAGCACACAGGACGGGCTTGCCGTCCACACGCACCAGCACGTCCCCGTTGCGCCTGCGAACGTGGACATCGTGGTCAGCCGCCGCCTCGATCTGCCCCGGCGCGGTGGCCGCTAGGACGCTCTCATTCCCGTCCCGGACGGAGACGATCCGCACGATCCCGTCGGCCAGATCCACCCGGCGCTGCCAGTTGGCATTCCAGAAAGAACTCAGAACCCGCGCCGATGACCCTGCCGGCCAGCCGGCGGTCAGGTCGAAATCCCCGCCCAGTTCGAGGCTGTTGTCCAGCACCTCGTACCCGTCGCCGGGGGCCCCCGGTTCGCCTGGCCCAGGCTCGCGATCGGGTCGCCGGCTGTCCGCGATGCGGGAAGTCAGCAGGTCCTCGGGTGCAACAGCGCGCCTGTCCCAGCGGGAGATCAGTTCACCCTTCGAAGCGTAAGCCAGTGAACCGAGTACCGCAGGGACAAAATGGGGGCCCGAGAGCGCCGTCCAGTAGCCGGTCCAGGTGCCGGACCAGAGCCACCAGCCCTTCCCATACCTGAAGAAAACCAGGCCTGGGGCACCCCGGTCGCCGTCAAGAAACACGCCTTTCACATCATCGTTGGCGCCCTCGTCGGTGAACCGCGCGAGGACGTAGGTGTCCGGGTGGCCTTCGGCAGGGATGATCGACGAGGCGGGCCGCCTGGTTGTGGGCAGGCGGCCGCCGCGAGCCAGTCCGAACCCCAGCGGCGGCTCGGCCTCGACGAACTCAAAGTTCGGGCCTTTGCGCTGGGTGATTCGGCGGCCGGGCAGCGCCGTCTCCGACGGCCAAACTGCTCCCTCGGTGACGGCGATTCCGCCGTCCCTCACGAACTCCTCCACCGCCGCGGAAACGGCCCCGGCGCCGACGCCCGGCATGGTGATCAGCACCGCGTCGAACTGCTTGAGGTAGGCAGGATCGCCCACGCGGTTCTCCATCATTCGCTCCCGCGGCAGGCCTTCCCGGCCCAGCATGCCCCAGAAGCCGTTGGAGTACGCTCCGGCCACGCCGATGCGCCAGGGCTTTGTCTGCGGCGCAGCGAAAGCGGGACCGGCTGAGCTCACAAGCACGATCAGGACCAGCACTGTCAATGTCCACCGAACGCTCATGGTTACCATCCGTATGCCTAATTCTCTACCACGTGCCCGCGACACGCGTGGGGATGCACACCCGCACGGTCTTGAGCGGGTTCACGATCTGACCGATGCGAACATCGCACAGCGTACTGAGCAGAATCGGCGCCTGGTGGTCCTTGACCTCCACCCGGGACAGGAGGAAGTCGCGGGCCCGCAGGAGCGCGAGATCGACCGCGGCGTCCAGATCGACGCCTGAAGCGACAACTGCCCAGTGAGTCGGGGTCTTGATGAGCGGGCCCTGGCTCATCGAGCCCTTCATCACTTGCAGGTTCACGGTCACCCGCGCCGCCGCCTCGATCCCCTGCCCGCAGACCTCGCCATCGCCCTGAAGTGCATGGACATCACCCAGCGCGAACATCGCGCCGGGCTCGGACACCGGCAGGTAGACGGTGTTCCCCGTTTTCACATCGGTGGTGTCCAGGTTGCCCCCATGGTCGCCTGGGGTCACCGTCGGCACGGGCTCTCCTGCCGGGGCCACGCCGATGACGCCTATAACCGGGTCCAGCGGGACACGCAGGTTCCCGAGTAGATCAGCGAAGCCGTCCGCGAGGCGGATCACTCTTCCCTCGCGACATGCGCCGTCTCGGGACGCGCCGAAAATCAGCCCGCGCGGCGCGCACTGGACCGACTCGATACGAACGACCAGCATGTCGCCCGGCATCGCGCCGCGCACGAACACCGGCCCCGTGGCCGGATTGCACCAACTGGGCACGATGCCCTGGTCGCTGAGTTGCCCGGCATCGAGATCCACTCGCCCGTCGTAGCAGTCCCGGGTGTCGAACACCACCGTCTCCCCCGGGTCCACCTCAACTGCCGGGGTCATCCCGCGCTCGAAACTGAAGATCCGCCTGTCATCGCTAACGTGCACCGGCATGCTCTGCTCCACTCCGTTCCGGTTGCCCCTTACCAAGGTTCCCCGCTTGTGGCATATTACCTGTGACAGATCAGGACACAGTGCAATGCACGATTCGGGGTGCCGAATGGAAATGGTTCACATCGACGGATCATATGGCGAGGGCGGCGGCCAGGTGCTGCGCACGTCGCTGTCCCTGGCCGCGCTCCTGGGTTGCGAGCTCCAGATCACCGGCATCCGTGCAGGTCGCCCGAAGCCGGGGCTTGCGGCCCAGCATGTTACCTGCGTGCGCGCCGCCGCCGCGGTCTGTAGCGCCGAGGTGCGCGGGGACGAGGTGAACAGCGGGCAGGTCGCCTTCCGTCCCGGCAAGCTACAGGCTGGCGACTATCTCTTTGACGTGAGTGATGTCCGCTCCAGCGCGGGGTCAGTCTCACTGGTGCTGCAGACAGTCCTGCCCCCGCTGCTCTTCGCCGGCGCACCCAGCCGGGTAGTCCTGCGCGGCGGCACCAACGTCCCCTGGAGCCCGCCCTTCGAGTACCTGGGCCACGTGTTCTTGCCCACGATCCGCCGCATGGGCGCGGAATGCACCCTCGAGCGCACTCGCGGTGGCTGGTACCCCGCTGGAGGCGGCGAGATCGTGGCCCGGATCTGCCCCATCCAGCGTCCTCTGCGGCCGCTGAGCCTCACCGACCGCGGCAGCCTGCGCGCCCTGGAAGCGGTCACCACCGTCTCGGACCGCCTGCCCGAGCATATCGCGCAGAGACAACTCCAGGGCGCACTTCAGGAACTGCCCACCCAGGTGTCGCGTCTCGCCCGTCGGACAACTCACCGGCCCGAAGGTGGTCCGGGAACGGCCGTGCTCCTCGCCGGAACCTGGGAATCCGGACACGCGGGGGCCAGCGCGCTGGGTCAGCGCGGCAAGCCGGCCGAGCAAGTGGGCGCCGAGGCCGGCGAAGAGTTCCGAGCATTCATTGAGTCCGGCGCTGCCGTGGACACACATCTCGCCGACCAACTCCTGCTCTACGCCGCCCTGGCTGAAGAAACCTCGCGCTACACGGCGCAGGAGCGAACGTTGCACCTCGACACTAACGCCTGGGTGATCCATCAGTTCCTTGGAGATCGGGTCGTGATCGGGGGAGACGGCCCGGCGGAGGTGTCCGTCGAGGGGATCGGGCTCGGTGCCTGAAGTCCCGTCCCCATCTGCAAAGAAAGCGCGCGACCGGGTCTCCGGTCGCGCGCCTGGTTGCTCCACTG
>JAGPGE010000565.1 GCA_018056145.1 Armatimonadota bacterium | reverse complement strand
GACCCGCTTGACCTGCCTGCTGCTGTCTGTGTCGGCACTGCATGCCGCCTGTCCCGCGGAGGTGCCCACCGTGGACTTCACCGTCACCAATCCCCGGAAGGTCTCAGTCCGCGAGACCGTGCGTGCGTCCATCCCCGTTCCCGAGGGCGCGATCCCCGGCGACCCTCCCCGTTGGGTGATCCGGGACGGTCAACCTGCGCCCGTCCAGGCCACGGTCATCACCCGGCATGGCGACGGCTCGGCGAGGCGCGTCATGCTCAGCTTCCCGGCGGACCTGCCCCCCGGCATCACGCAGTTCGCGTACCCGTGCGCCGGTGAATCCGTCTCCACCACGTCCCTGGCTTCTGTGGACGAAGCCGGCGCAGACATCTCCGCCGGCCCGTGGCAGGTCACCGTGCAGGATGCGGCCCTGCGTTTCACCACGCCAGGAGGACAGACACTCGCGGAACTGCGCGCCTTCGGCCCAGACCTGACCGACCCGCAGCCCGCCACACTTGCCGTCATCGACAATGGCCCGTTCTTCGCGTGGCTGCGCTGGCGACAGGACGGTTCGGACTACACCCGCGAGCTGGACATCCAGGCCGACAGTCTGGGCAGCCTGCGGCTCACCCAGCGCATCCTGCGCCATCTCCCCGGCAATGGCTGGACGCCCGACTTCGGCTTCGAACTCGCTGCGCCGGGAGCGTCTGCGACTCGCCTTCCCTCGGCGCCCGTGCGCTTCATGGGTCTCCCCGTGGACAGTCTCATCTCAGCGCTTCCCGAGCTGTGCGCGTCCATCACTCTCGCGGACGAAACCCCGCTGTCCCTCGCCAACCCCCTCGCCCTGAAACAGCGGCGCGGGACGATCGAGAACCTGCCTGACGCCGGGGCGGTGCGGGTGCGGTTCAGCCGCCTGGAGCCCGTGCAGGATGAGACGCAGAACCTGCAGCTCCAGGAGGGCGCCTGGCGCGTGGCCGAGATCGTCCTGCGGCCCGACTCCCCGGAAGCGCTCGCGGAGGCCATTGACGCGCCCTTGCTCGCGAAGGCCTCCTGGCAGGCTTACGACGCGGTCTATCACACCGGCCCGCCTCTGAAGGTCGAAACGCCGCTCCTGCGGCGTCTTGCCGAGAAGTACGTGGCCAGCATCGCGTCGCTGCCTGCTCGCGGGGATGACTGGGGCAGCCTGGGCGGCTTGGAGCGCTACAACCACTGCCAGTACATTATTGAGGACTACTTCCGCGCCGGCGACCCACGACTGCGCGAGGTTGCGCTGGATTACTCCGAGAACTACCGCAACTTCTCGGTCTACTGGGGTCCGAACCCTGACTACTACGGCGGCGGGCGTTACCCGGCCGATGACCGCACCCGTCCGTGGCCCGGGAGTTTCCGCACGCGCCACAACAATGCCGTGACCTTCTGCACCAAGGGCTACCACACGTTCTGGATGGTATACGAAGAGACTGGTGACCCGCGCTTCCGCGAAGCAGCCGAGGCGCAGGCGGAATGGTCCGCGAAGCATGTGACCGCCGGGGTCAACTACACCCGCTGCATCGGGCAGGTCACCGACTTCGTGCGCATGTACGAGTACACCGGACGGCAGGAGTACCTTGACCAGGCGATTCGACTGTGGGGGGATTTCCAGGCAGTGCAGGACCCGCGCCTGCTGTTCACCGAAGGCGGCGCGCAGCCCACCGGAGACGACCTGTACATTCCCGACGACCGCTTCGGCTACGCCCACCCGTATGTGAAATCCTACATCGTTCAGTACGCCACCAATGCATTGCCCGAACTGCTGCGCCACCGGCCCGATGACCAGCGCCTGCGCGACACCATCATCGCGTGCAATGACTGGATGGTCCGGGTGCAGACTCCCGGCGGCGGGTGGTCATACCCCGGCCCGACAACCGCGGGGTTCGCCTGGAACACCGAGTACTGCCACGGGCTCATGGAGGGGTACAAGGTCGAGCCGAAAGACGCGTATCTCGACGCGGTCCAGCGGGACCTGCGGGCTATCGCGGCGGTTTTCGCGATCCACGACGCATTGCCCGCGGGCATCACTCCGTGGGAATACCTGACGGGGATGAGTGTCGACGATCTCGGGGCGAAGTACACGCTCGGGACCGACCGCGACCGCAATCGGGACTTCACCGACGGCAGGCTGAACTTCGGCTTCGGCCCCGATTCCACCGTGTACTTCCAGGTGCTCCTGCGGGATTACCTGAAGCATCGGCCGGAAGCATCGCTGTTCACCGAAGACCCGATCCTCGACCAGATCCTTTCCATGCCCACCCAGTCGAGCCGAAGCCACGCACAGTCGGGTGACCCGTCTCTGCGCATCAGCATTGCCACCTCACAGAGCGACGAGGGACTCACCGTCCGCCTGTCGGCACAGGGCGTCTACCGGCTGGCGGACAGGGCGCTCGCTTTCCGCTGGGTGTTCCCGGATGGCACGGAGATCAGCGGCCCCGAAGCGACGCGGCAGTTCACTCGCGGCGGCAGGCATGAGGTGAAGCTCGTCGCAACCGACGACGGTCGCGAGCACATCCGAACGGTAACGCTGGACGTACCGGTCGGTCCGGGGGACCTTGGCCTGGAGCGCTGGCCCACGGGGTTGCGGATTCAGGCGGAGTCCTTCGTTAGTCAGGGCGGCGGCGAGTCCCCGGTTCACGTGCGCGAAGCCGCCGAGAAAGTGGCCTCCGACGGGGGCTCGATCTCTCACTGGGACCCGCTCAACGCGTGGGTTGAGTGGAATGTCGATGTGCCCCAGACAGGCCAGTACTTCCTGCTGGCCCGCTATGCCTGCCCGGTTGATGCCCGCCGCGTTGTGAGCCTCGACGCCACGGTTCTGGGCACACTGGCGCTGCCCTCAACCGGCGGTTATAGCTCAACGGCAGACGATTGGCGGCTCGCGATTCTGCATGACGCGTCGGACAAGGCACTGGTGATCAAGCTTCCCGCGGGCCGCCACACGTTGCGGCTAACCAATGACGACGGCAAGGGCTGCAACCTGGACTACCTGGAACTGGCCCGGATGCCGGGCGGCGGTTAGTCCCGCGCGTCTGCCGGGCAGATTGCATCGCCCGGAGTGATCCGCAGCCCCGGTGGTCCCTTCCCGGAGGGTTTCCAGGACCTTTCCAAAGTCCGGGAGGTATTCTCCGCACCCGCGGCGCATATACCTGCATGAGAGCCCGCGCGGACGCCAGGCTCTTTGGTTTGAGTGTACCGCGCGTCTCGAAATCACATTCACGAACGCACAGGGTGCGAAGGGAGATTGGGCACAGATGAAGCTTGGCGCCAATTCAGTCCTTTTCGGTGGCCATTCCATGGAGACGGCCTTCAAGTACCTCGCCATGGCCGGTTACGATGGTATCGAGTTGTCCGCGATCGCCGGGATGAGTGAGCACCTCGTACTCGACCGCTGGCAAGAGATCGCGCCGGAGGTCAAGCGCCTGTCCGCCGAGTACGGTCTCGAACTGCTGGCCATGGAGCAGCCGTCGCGGGACCCGGACATCATGGAGACCGCTTTCCAGGCCGCGGCGGAGATTGGCATCCCCATCATCAACTGCGGACCGGGCGGCAAGAGCGACGACGAGGAGAGCCTGCTGGAGACCATCGACTCCCTGGGGACCCTCGCGGACCGCGCCGGCACCTACGGCCTGACTCTCTGCGTCAAGGCCCACGTGGGGGCGTGCATTTACAACACCCCCACGACCCTGCGCGCGATGGAAGCCATCACCTCGCCCCACTTCGGCATCGACATGGACCCGTCCCACATTTACCGGTCGGGGGAGAACCCGGTGGAAGCCATCGCGGCTGTCATCTCCCGGGTCAAGCACGTGCATATCCGCGACTGCAAGGGCCGCCAGCAGGGCCCCGGACCGGCAGAGATGCAGGCCAACGGGCGCGGCGACATCGACCTCGTGGGTTACGTCCGGGTGCTGCATGAGAATGGCTACAACGGCCCGCTGGACCTGGAAGTCATTGGCGCCAAGGACTACCCGGCGGACTGGTGCGCGGTGATCGCCGCCGAGACGCGCGGTCACATGCAGGCATGCCTCCAGGCCTGCGGCGCACGGTAGTTCCGCCCGCGCATTGGCGCAGGGCAAAAACCCTTTCCGCATTGCGGAACCAATCGGGGAGTACAGATCATGTCATGCTGCTGCCGCAAGCCCAACATCCTGCTGATCGGCATTGACTCGCTG
>JAGPGE010000564.1 GCA_018056145.1 Armatimonadota bacterium | reverse complement strand
ACCCGGAACAGGCCGCGGCAGGCGCAGGCTGAAAAGGGGACGGTCTTCGACCCGGGGCTGGGTGTTCCACGTCACCCGCACGGGATCCCAGTCTGTCCCGGGCTTCACGGCGCGGAAGGCCACCTGGGCCTGCCCGGATGCACCGCGCACAAAGACCCTCGACAGAACCATCTCAGCGTTCAGCACCCGCGCGTCGGTCGGGATCGCGGAGAGGTCGAAGCGCAGATAGGACCACTCCCGCAGGCCTTCGGTCTGCTCCCAGGTTCCGGCAAGCTCCAGGCCTCCGGCGCGCTGGATGCCGGGCTCCCACACCGCCTGTACCGCGGTGTCGGCTTGTTCCGAGCACACGATGGCCGCGGCGGAATCCGTGAGGCTTGTGAGTGTGGGCTGCCGATCCCGGGGGCGTTGCCACCGCACCAGCAGGCGCGGACGGACGCCGCGGTTCGGCTCCCAGAAGGCGCTGATCCCGGCGGTGAACACGTGGCGCTCACCGGGAGCCACAGGCCCTTCCAGCGACAGGTGAAGACCGGCCCGGGAGATCTCGGGGTCTTCGATGGCCTGCTGCACCCATGCCCGAAGGCCGGGGTCGCCGCGCCGGGTGATGGCCAGACTCGACACGGGCTCCGCGCCCGAACCGTACTGGTGAGGATAGTCCCAGATACGCACGTCTTTCGCTAGCTTGAGCCAGCCTTCCAGGTTCGCCAGGTCGCGGCGGTTCACGGCCGCGTCGAGCTTGTCCCAGTGGCACTTGTGGATGGGCGCGAACCGGATGACCACATCGTCGCGGATGACGCCACTCGGTGGCGGGGTCTCATACCCGGCGTAGGCCAGGGTCTCCAACACAGTGCCCGGAGGCCAGACTCCGCGCCCGCGTTCCGCCAGCCAGTTGAGAAAGTCCAGCATCTGGCCCACGTCAGCGCCACCGTAACGGGCATCCGCAGCCTTGCACTCGGGGCATTCACACGGCTGGGGTGGTCCGTCCTCGTCGCTGATGTGGAAGATGAACCCATTGTCGGGATCGTTGGCGCCGTTCGAAATGGCTTCGGTGACGTTCCGGAGATATGTGTCGCGCATTGCCGGGTTGGTCTTGCACAGGCCGCTGTCCACGCGCCTGCCGTCTCGCAGGGCGTAGTACTCGGGGTGCTCGGCGAAGTGCTTCTCGGGTGGCAGGTACCATCGGATCGTATGACCGTGGTGGTTTCCGCGTATGTGGCCGCCGTAAGGTTCCGAGGGCGCGTCGGTGCCCAGGTAGATGCTGGGCGCTCTGCCGTTGACGCGCCCGAATGCCAGGGCGCGCGCAAGGCTGGACCTGGTGGCATCGTCATACCAGCCCGTCCGGGGCCAGTGGTGCGGGGGGATCAGGTCGCGGTCCACGAAGGCCGGACGGCTGCGCCGGTCCACTCGCGGCAGGCGCAGGTCTGGACGCAGCGGCACGAACTCCTCGCCCGCCAGCGTCAACCAGCGCACGCCACAGAAGCCTTCCAGGAACTGCGCGACCGCGTAGAAGGTGCCCCGGGGCCTTCCCCCGCACAATATCAGGTTGTCTCCGGCGCGCCGCAGGACGTACTCCTCGCCGGCCATCTCCTCGGTCCGCAGCCCGTGCCGGCGCGCGAATTGCGTGTTGCCGACGTAGATCGCCGGGCGGTCGCCGGCCATGCCCTCTTCCGGCTCGATCTCGAACCACTCCCCGCAGATGCGCCGCAGGTAGTTGCGCAGTTCGGTGGCGGCGGTCTGCTCCGTCCCGGTTGCTCCCGCGGCCTCCACGATCGTCCAGCGGCCGCCGGGCATGCCGGCGGGCCGCGCAGAGTGGGTGATCTCCAGCACCGGGCGCTGTTCGGACGGCCCCTCTCGGCTCGTGAGGTAAGCTGTTCCGACCCACGGCGCGCTCTGGGCGAACTCGGTGATGAGCAGCAGCCCATGGTTGGGGCGGGTGCCGTCGAACCAGCCCCGGGCGATCTCGGTGATGTCGGCGAACTTGTACTCGCCCTGCCCCTGCGGGTTGGTGGCCAGGCGAAGATGGCTGCGGGGACTTGCTCCCAGTTGAGCCCCCACCTGGAAATCCCGCACAGCATTATTCGGTGCTGGCAGGGCAGCCGCCGAATACCACGTCTCGGCGGCTTCGTCAAAGGCCTGCGGCGCCGGGAGAATCAGCTTCACCATCTCATCGTCGTCATCGTAGCCGCTGCCTCGCCACTCACGGAACAGGCCCAGGCGGATGCTGAGGATGTCGCGTGCCGGGATCGGGGGGAGTTCGTCGAAGCGCAGCAGGAGATGCCCGTCTTCGGCATAGCCGCCGCCCTGACCGGCGCGCAGGGAGGTGACCGCGCCGCCGGGGCTGGTGGGGGTGGCCGGACAGAGCACTGTGTCGGCAGTGGCCGCGACGCGGGCAATGGTGGTCGGGATTTCGGGGGCCTGCTGATACATTTCCGCGAGGCAGTACTCGGAAATCAGGCACAGGAGTAAACAGGCTGTCGCCATCGCACCGATGCGTGCGTACTGCCGGGGAATGAGATGCGCACAGAGCATCTCCTGTCACCTTACTGGGATGTGTATGGGGTCCAGGTTAGCCGGGCCCGCCTCCACTGCCCGATCTTTCGCCATGCGGCTTCACCGACCCTTGCAGCCTCGGGGCACGGCCGGCAAGGTCTGATTGAGCGGTCTGGCGAATTCGATGTGTTGTGGCTCGCCATGCGCTCATCGGAGGTCACAGGCCATGCTCCGCCGCTCAGTGTTGCTCACATTCCTCGCGGCTGCGATCTTGCAGTTTGCCGGAGTATTGCACGCCGCGGAACCCGCAGGCGGCACTGCGACCTTGACCACGACCGCGCTCGAGGTGGTCCTGGAGCGCGGGCTGCCCGTCAGCATTATGAACCGGCTGACGGGGCAGATGCTGGTCCCGCGGGAGCCGGACGCGGGTCGAGACGCGGTGGCGCTCTTCGGCCCGGCGCCGCTCAACCCGGCGGCGGCCCGTACCCAGCAGCGCGCGAACGTTGGAGAGGTCGTGACCCGATACGAGTTCCCGGACGGCTCGGCGTGGCTGCTGCGCTGGCTCGCTGATCCGTCCGGCGACATCATTCTCCGGGCCAGCGGGCGCAGCCGGCATCCCGTGGGGCAGTTCCGGTTCCCGCTGTCTGGTTGCGACATCCGGACCATGAAGCTGGTGACTGTCACGAATTTCGGCGTCGGGCTCGTGCGCCAGGCGCCGTGGCAGGAGCCCCCTGCTGACCCCGCTCGGGACGAGTACTTCCCCGAGTACGTGCAGCCTTTGGTGGCTCTGTTCCAGGGGGCAAGTGGCGGATTTCTCATCGAGGGCCGGTGCCTGGAAGTCGGCCCGGCCAACCTGATCGCGCATGGGCGCGGCGACACCGCGGACCTCACCTTCGTCCGTGGCTTCCCTCGTCCGACGCGCGCACCGGCGATGTTCGAGATCCGCATACGGGCCTACTCCGGGCGCTGGCAGGTGGCAGTGGATCCATACGTGGAGTGGATGGAGAGCGGTCTTGGGATGGTGCCGCTGGAGCGCAGGCAGCCGTCGTGGGTGCGCGACATCCGCGCCCAGACGTATGTGGACCCGCGCGAGTGGGTGCAAGGCGAGGGGATCGCCAAGCTGGAGCGCATCGCGACGCAGCTCGACCCGCGAAAGACCCTTCTGGGAAAGATCTCGGAGTACCGGCCGATTCCTGAGTTCGGATTCGACATGGGATATCCCGACTACAGGCCCACCGAGGAGGCGCGCAAGTTCATCCGCCGCGCCCGTGAGTTGGGTTTCCACGTCTCCGTACACGTCAACACCACCGGCATAGACATGCGGTTCAGTGACCTCATCGAGCGCTTCCGCCCGGGCCTGAAGCAGACGGGGTGGAGCGAACTGGGTGAGCCGGTGTATTGGGGCCCGAGATTCCGCAATGCCTACGGGCAGGTCAACTTCGCTTACTGTTCGACTGCCCATAAGCCATGGCGAGAGCACCTGATCGCCTGTATGCGCGACGTGGTGGACGCCGGGGCGGACATCATCTACCTGGACGAGAGCCACACACCTACCGGGGCCTTCCTGGTGGACGGCGAGACCGCGATTCAGGGCGTGATGGCGCTGGAGCGTGAGGTACTCGAAGCCTACACGCACGTGGCGATCCAGACCGAACAGTTCAACCCGATGAACGCACGGCACGCGGCCTTCGCGCTCACATCAATGCAACTCGGGCAC
>JAGPGE010000563.1 GCA_018056145.1 Armatimonadota bacterium | reverse complement strand
AACAGTCATGATGCAACACGCAGGGGGGGAATAGTGGACGTTGGACAAACTCCTCCAGCCCTCCCATCCCACGGGGGGGTGCAGGCCAAGCACCTCCAGAACCACGAACGCCGCAGGCCATCCATGCCCGTGGCGTCTGTACTTCCCACCCGCTCCCCGGCGTACTATCCGGTTCCCAGTTTCACTAACGCCCCCTGTTGCATCCACCCCTCAGCCCGCGGTTCCGCCGCCACCAGTCGTTCCCGAAGGGTCTCGAGCAGCACGGCAGCGTCCTCATTGCGCGCCGGTCTGAACCCGTGGGCGAGGATCGACTGGTTCCGCTGGAACAGGGCGTTCTGCGTGCGCCTGTCCTCGAGATACCAGCGTCCGAGCGGATCCCCCAGCGCGGCGAGCAGGCGATAGGCATCGTGCAGGCCGATCTTGAAGGTCCCGTCCGGCCCGGGTCGCCGTCGCCAGTCGTCCCGCAGCGCGTCCGGGACCTGCTCCAGCCGACAGTCCGAGGTGTCAATAGAGTCGGCACGCGACGCGAGCCGCACCTGGGCCAGCAGTTCCGTGGCCCGGTACAGCCTGGCCAGCGCATCATCCCACTCGCCTTGCTCGCCGCGCCGGGCGGCATTGTTCAGCAGATCAGCCACCAGCGCGTGGCCGCTATCGCCTCGCGGTTCGATCTCACTCTTGCCGAGGATGTGCAGGAACTGACGGTTGGCATCCAGGGAGGCGCCGATGGCCTGCGCTGCCGTGGTCTCAATGGCGCACAGCTTGCCCCACGCCTCGCCATGCAGGAACCGATCCCACGAGCGGTAACAGTCGGCCAGCGTCTCGATGGCCTGGGCTTGCTCGCAGAGCGGCCCGATGGCACACGCACCCATGGCCTGTTGTGCGAGGGCGATCGCGGCGTCCCACTGGCACCGGTCGAAAAGCTCGCGGGCGAGGCGAATGTCGCGGACCGCGGAGAGCGTACCTGCCCGGGTGACGCGCGCCTGCTCGTGGGAACTGACCACGCGCATTCCCGGCCCGCAGCGAGGGCCGTCAATGTAGATATACCGCTGGACACCACCATCCGCCGCGGCCGCAACCAGCGCCGCCGCCATGACCTTGGTGCCGCCGGTGAAGTCCGCCGCGATGCTCTCCGGCTCGAAACCGTCCGCCACGGCGCGCGCCAGGGCGTCCGCACAATCCGCGTATGTGCGATCGAAGTCAGCCGGGTCCCGGACGAGGCACGGTAGGATCTTGATGAGTTCCGGCCTCTCCAGCCGCTCGCGAACGAGGGGTAGCTTCGCCAGGCTGACCTCGGTGCACAGGCAGTAGACTGCGTCGGGGTTGAGGGTGTTGATGGAAAAAGCGATTCCGTCTTCCACCGTCTCGCCGGTGCCCACAGTGATCAGAAGGGCGCGCATGGGTGGGGCTCGCCTCCGGTCGATGGCTCTGCACAATTGCCGGCCCACGTGGTGTCCTGGGATGGGCGCCCATTAGCCGCCGGTGAGAGCGGAACCTGTCGGGGCTCCTCCCCAGCTGGGTACCCGAGCACAAGCAGGACTGGCTCGGCGGGCGGCGGCGGGAACCGGGCATGACCCCACCCAGCGGTCAGTCGCCCAGGTCATCCCATCGCGTCTCGTCGGAGTAGAAGTCCTGCCAGGGCTCCCAGACCATGTCGAGCCCATGGTGAGAGAACCTGCTCTGCCCACCGGGGTACAGCCAATCTTCGTAGCGCTTGATGACTGATCTCGTTCGGGCATGCTTCAGGGGGCTCTCCACCATATCTTGCAGTGGGGCCACGTCGTAATCCGATAGGTGGTACCTCGCGGATCCCAGATACGGCTTCAGCACATCGGCAATGGCCTTGTTGCGCGCAAGCTGAGCATCAACCGGCGCCAGCGTCAGGTGGGCTTCCGTGAGACCTGGCACCAGCTCATAGAAAAGCCGGTGGGCCAAGTCTATCGGACGTCGTATGCAGCACGTGAGGTGGTGGGCGTAGTGCCCGAAGCTGCGCTCGATTGGTTCCCCGCGGGTTTCCAGGAGAGCTGAGAGGTCGGCGGAAGAGACTCCGGGATCCTGCACAGCCGCCGATCGCAGGGCTTCTGCCCAGTAGCTCTCAAGGCCACTCTCGTCGTACTCGAACATCACTCCGTAGAGAAGTGAGATGCTGTCGGCCATGTCTGCAGGCGAGAGGGAATTGAGCGACCTGATCCGGCGCCGCTTCGGGCGCGTGCCAGCTTCCTGGGCGGATTCTCTCTCACGAACAGCACTCTCGAGAAGCCCTCTAGCGTCTGGCGCCTTCACCAGCATCTGCAGCGATAGAAGGGATGTCACCCGCGCGAGCAGTGCCTCGGTTCGCAGTCGGTCGGCGCCAAGCACCCAGCTGAGGACCGCGTTGGCCGCCAGGATCCGGTTCCGGTCCCGCACAAACATGGCCCGAGCAGACTCGGGGGTGGTCTGTTCAAGCCTGAACATCGCCATCTCGAGGGTCGCGTGGGCCTGACCAAACGCCAGCCCACCAGCCTGTCGTATCAGGGCGAGCCACGCCTCGATCCGCTGCCGATGATTGAGACGGACGAGTGCGCGTTGCACTTCGGCGTCGCTGATTGGCATGCTAACGCCTCACCCCCGCCACAGCGCGCTCCAGTGCCTCGAGTCTCTCTGACAGGTCCGTGTCCTTGATTGCCCGGAGGAGCGCATTGCTGAGCGATCGGATAGTGTTCGCAGTCTGGACATCCATCGTGCCCGCCTGGACTGCCTCGATGGTTCGTGCCAGCAGGTCGCGCACCTCCTGGGGCGTGCGGATCGTGGCGGCTTCCTCAAGCACAACCCGCTTCCCGCTCCTCCTCCCGCCTTCGCGACGCCATTCGGCGCGTTGGGCCGCCAGCGCGGGATCGTGCGCGAAGCAGTAGTCGGAGCCTTCGACCGCGGTCGCCTTACACCGTGCGCCCGACTTGGTTCTTGCCTGACAGCGCCTCACAGGCATCCTATCGCACCCCGCTCTTCTTCGTGATCTCCGCCTCCCTGAGCTCCTCAATCAGTGCAGCGATCTTCTCCTTGCGTCCTTTGGGCAGACCTCTCTGGTCAAGCAGGGACTGCACCTCGCGCACCGAAGGCCAACGACCATGGATCCTTCTCGCCGCGAGGATAGCCGGTGTCACGCGCTCGGCGAACTCCTCCCGACGGCGACGGTTCTGGCTGTCGAGGGGCACTCGCCGGGACTCGGATGGCGAGAGCTCCACGAGGCCGGAGATCAAAGACAGCGTGCTGACCTGCTCGTTGGTGAGAGCGCGAGGAGGATCGAACCAGTCCTTCTGATCTCGGACGACGCCGATCACGAAGCCCTGGGCGTCGAATGCCACCAGTCCCTCGCCAACCCAGACCTCGCTGCCTCGCATCTTCTCTGAGTGAAGACGACGCCGCTCCTCAGACCGGGTGGCACCCCGGCGTATCGTTTCTCGGGTATCCTCGTCTGCCATCGGACCATCACCATCCCAATCCGTGGTGGACAGCCCTGGCCGTCACAGCTTGACACTGGGCTGTGCCGCTCTGTAAAGTGCTCTCAATGAAAGCATGGCGATCCAGCCGAAGCGGTTCTCGTCCAGGCATGGCGCGCGCATCGGCCGAGACAGAAACCGTGGTGGGCAGCATCGCGATCCGTCCCCGAGCGGTGCATTCCGCTGTGCCGCTGAGCACCTCTCACAGCGCGCTCGGAAGCCATCACACTCCCCATTGCCTCGCGGTGATCGGGGTGCGTCACGCGCGATCCAAATCAGTGGTGGACAGCCATCCGGGTCAAGGCCCCATTTTCCGCTGCAGGGCAGGCAGAATGCCCATCAGGACCTCACTTTCCGGTCAATACCGTGGCGATCCGCCGTCCCGTCCCCGGGCGGTGGCCAGAACACCGCAACCGTGGTGGACAGCGGTCCACCGGAGCACGGAATCTGCGCTCCGTCGTGCCGAAGCGGGAGAAATCGGGTGGCATACTATTGGCACCGATTTGCCATTTTTGACGGCAAAACGCAAGCACATGAGTCGGCGCTGGCAAAGTGATGCTGATGAAGCTGCTCATAAATGCGGTTGATCCAGCAAGTGTAAGTATACTCGGCGGACCGACTTGTTAGCCCGCTCTATGCATGAACCTCAGCGCGCTTCCCGGGAGCGAGGCTATCTGGCGGTGGGATTGCGTGGCGGTTGACGTCGGCGCGTGTAATCGGTCGGCGTGGGGCGTTTGAGGGCGTCGGCG
>JAGPGE010000562.1 GCA_018056145.1 Armatimonadota bacterium | reverse complement strand
GCGCGGCCGGCGGGTAGAGAGCACCAAAGCCAGCCCGTTAGCGGGGAGCCTTCTCAACTGGGCTCCCCGCTCCGTTCGTTTTCGGTGTTGCCGATCTCAGGCTCCTCGTACTCCTCGTACTCGTCGACCCCGTCTCGCTCACTCATGAGCTCCGGCCCTGCTGTCAACGCGTCCAGCACCGCCTGCGCCGCCCGGTGATCCATGCCCTTCACGGCGGCCAGTTGGTCCACGGACGCGTGGGCGATCTCCTGAACCGATGCAAACGCTTGCAGCAGCGCTCTGCGGCGCTCCGGGCCAACCCCCGGGATGTCCTCCAGTGCCGAGCGGGTGATCTGTGCATCGCGCAGGCCGCGGTGGTGGGTGATAGCGAAACGGTGCGCCTCATCACGGATGCGCTGCAGCAGCAGGTGTCCCTGCTGGTGATCGCCCATGTCCACGGGGAAGGAGCGGCCCGGCACGAACACTTCCTCTTCCTGCTTCGCCAGCCCGGCCACCGGAATGTGCTCGACGCCTGCCTTCCGCAGCACTTCCAGCGCTGTGCTGAGCTGTCCCTTGCCGCCATCCACGAGAATGAGATCCGGCATGGGCAGAAAGTGCGGGTCCTCCTGCAGCCCTCGGCTCAGCCGCCGCATGAGCATCTCAGCCATCATCGCGTAGTCGTCGGGCTTGCCCTCGGTCTGGGTCATGCGGTAATGCCGGTAACCGCGCTTGTCCGGAAGGCCATCGGTGAAGACCACCTGGGAGCCGGTGGAATGCCGACCCTGTGTCGTGGAAATGTCGAAGCACTCGATTCGCGCGGGCGGTTCAGGAAGGCCGAGGGCTGCCGCGAGGTCATTCAGCGCCGCCGCCGAAGCCTGCCTGCGCGCCTCGCGACTCTGCAGGTGCGCGCGCAGGCCGATCTCCGCGTTCGTCACCGCCAACTCCATCAGCCGCCGCTTTTCGCCGCGCTGGGGCCGGTAGACGCGCACCTTTGAGCCCCGCGCCTCGCTGAGCAGCGCGGACCATTCTTCCTCGTCCCCAACATCTGCGCACACCAGGATCTCCGGCGGGATGTACGCCGCCCGGGCGTAGTGCTGGGTGAGAAACGCGTCAACCACGTCGGACAGGCTGCGATCTTTCGCGTGCGCGAAAGGAAACTGGTCCTGCTTCACGAGGCGTCCGGCGCGCACCTGCAGGAATGCCACCAGCGCGGTATCTTCCTGGACCGCCGCGCCGATGACGTCCTGGTCGCGGTTCTCGTTGGCGACCATAAGCTGGTCCTGTGTAACCCGCCCAACCGCCTTGATCCGGTCACGCAGGATGGCGGCACGCTCGAAATCCAGGTTGGCCGACGCATCGTGCATCTGGCTCTCGAGGTCGCGCACGATCTCCGCAGATTTGCCCTCCAGGAAGCGCACGGTCTGCTCGACGATGGCGCCGTACTGCTCACGGGAGACGAACTCCTCCCCCCGGCATGGGCCCACGCATCGGCCGATATGCAGGTTCAGGCAGGGCTTCCCGTTGGGGGTGCCGTCCAGGTTCCGCCGGCAGTCGCGCAGGCCGAACAGCTTTGGGACCATCTGCATGATGCGGCGCATGGCGGATGTGTCGGGGTACGGGCCGAAGATGCGCCCTGACCCGGTGCCGTGGACCTCGTGGCGGTGCGGGTCGTGGAAACGCCTGGCGCCCGCACGACCGGGAACACGGACCCGCGCATTCGCGGGCAGGTCGCGCAAAACCATGAGCCGTGGGTAGACCTCGTCCGTCAACTTCAGATACGGGTAGCTCTTGTCGTCCGCGAGGCGAATGTTGTAACGCGGTTTGTGCTCCTTGATGAGGTTGGCTTCGAGGATGAACGCCTCGACCTCGGATGCCGTGACCGTGTACTCGATGTCGTCCACGCGGGGGTAGAGTTGCTGCGACCAGCCGTACGGGGTTGCGTTCTCCCTGAAATGCTGTCGCAGACGCTTGCGTAGGCTGCGGGCCTTGCCCACGTAGAGCACATTGCCCTCGGCGTCGCGCATAATGTACGCGCCGGGCAGGTCCGGCACGCTTTTCAGCTTGTCCACGACCTTCGGCGAGAGCGCCAGGGTTAGTCCTCCTCCAGCAGGCCGCGAAGTTCTCGGATCTCATCCCGCAGGTGCGCCGCGCGCTCGAACTCCAGGTTCGCGGCCGCCGCCTGCATCTCGCTCTCCAGCGCCGCAATGATCTCGGCCAGGTCCTCCTCGCCCACTTCCTCCGCCGCCGCAGCGGGTATCAGACGCCGGGCGACTTCACGTGCATCCTCTTCGGAGCGGATCGTGTCGCGGATGGCCTTCTGCACCGAGCGCGGCGTAATGCCGTGCTCCTCGTTATATGCAATCTGTTTCGCCCGGCGCCGCTCGGCCTCATCCATCGCCGCCTGCATCGCGTCGGTAACGTGGTCGGCATACATGATCACCCGGCCCTCGACGTGCCGGGCAGCGCGTCCCATGGTCTGGATCAGGGCTGTCTCCGAGCGCAGGAAGCCTTCGCGGTCCGCGTCCATGATGGCGACCAGGGAGACCTCGGGCAGGTCAAGACCCTCGCGCAGGAGGTTGATGCCCACGAGAACATCGCACTCTCCAAGTCGCAGCGAGCGCAGGATTTCATGCCTGTCCAGTGTGTCGATCTGGCTGTGCATGTACTGCGCGCGGATGCCCAGTTCCAGCAGGTAGTCCGTGAGGTCCTCGGCCATCCGGATGGTCAGCGTGGTCACCAGAACCCGCTGCTTCTTGCTGATGCGTTTCTTGATCTCCCCCACCAGATCGTCGATCTGACCATGCGTTGGGCGAACTTCCACGGGCGGGTCAACAAGCCCCGTCGGGCGGACGATCAGTTCCACCACTCGCGACGCTCTCGAAAGCTCGTACGACCCCGGCGTCGCGGAAGCGAATATGATCTGGTTTGCCCTCTGCTCCCACTCCTCGAAAGTGAGCGGCCGGTTGTCGTACGCCGACGGTAGCCGGAACCCGTGATCGACCAGGCTGTCCTTGCGCGACCGATCCCCGTGCAGCATGGCGCGGATTTGCGGGATCGTCTGGTGCGACTCATCCACGACCATCAGATAGTCATCGGGGAAGTAGTCCAGCAGCGTATAAGGAGCCTGCCCCGGTGCCCGCCCGTCGAAATGGCGCGAGTAGTTCTCGATGCCCTGGCAGTAGCCGATCTCCTTGATCATCTCCAGGTCGTAGCGCGTGCGCTGCTCCAGCCGTTGCGCCTCCAGTACTCGGCCTCGGCTGTAGTAGTACTCGAGCCGCTGCTCCAGTTCAGCCTCGATCGACGCGATCGCGATCTCAGTGCGTTCGGCGCTGGCCACGTAGTGAGTGGCCGGGAAGACGATCGTTTTGTCCTTCTCCTCGAGAAGCTCGCCGGTGAGGATATCCCGGGTGACAATGCGCTCGATCTCGTCGCCGAAAAGCTCAACGCGGGTCACGATATCCGCGTCCACGGGGTGGATCTCGATCACATCGCCCCTGACCCGGAAGGTTCCTCGGTCCAGAGCGATGTCGTTCCGCGAAAACTGCATCTTCACCAGTTGCTTCAGGATATCATCGCGGCTCAGCACCTGCCCGCGTGCCAGCGTGAGGGTGACTTCCTCATATTGTTCAGGCGAGCCTAGGCCGAATATGCAGGAAACGCTGGCGACCACTACCACGTCCCGGCGCTGCATGATCGACTGTGTCGCGAAATGGCGAAGACGGTCGATCTCCTCGTTGATCCGGGAGTCCTTTTCGATGTACGTGTCAGTCTGGGGCAGGTACGCCTCGGGCTGGTAGAAGTCGTAGTAGCTGACGAAGTAGGCCACCGCGTTGTTGCCGAAGAAATCGCGGAACTCGGCGCAAAGCTGTCCGGCCAGTGTCTTGTTGTGGGCGATCACGAGGGTTGGCCGCTGCACCCTCTCGATCACGTTGGCGATCGTGAAGGTCTTGCCCGAACCCGTGATTCCAAGCAGAACCTGGCTCTTCTCGCCCGCGATGATGCCCTCCGACAGGCTCTCTATCGCCTCCGGCTGGTCGCCCGCGGGTACGTACTCGGATGTGACAACGAAATCAGGCACGCCAGGGCTCCGTACGAGTCATCGCTCGCCGCGCGCATTCGGGGCATGCCTGCGGCGTGCGAGACTTAGTGATGCAGGCCGGGTGAAGATTGGAATTATAGCACAGATGTTTGGCTGATGGAGGCGCTTACCGTGGACAGGGGTGCGTTCGCGGGGAGCAGGTGGGGT
>JAGPGE010000561.1 GCA_018056145.1 Armatimonadota bacterium | reverse complement strand
GATCCGACGCACCGCGTCGGGCACGGGTTCAACTCGATCAGCCTCGCGCAGTCGCTGGACGGCGTGCACTTCCGGTGGCGAGACGAGCCGGTACTGCGGCCCGACGGCGACGAGGTAGATGTGAGTCAGGGCGCGGTCCTGCGCGATGGCGATGACTGGTTCATGTACTACTCGTACCGCACCGCCGAACGCACGCTGCCTGGCATCCGCTTGGCCGTCTCGGCTGACGGCCTGCACTGGGAGAAGACCGGACGCGAAGTATTGTCGGTCGAGCCGGGCGGCTACGACGAACGGTACTACGAATTCCACCAGGCCCTGAAGCTGGGAGAGGACTACGTACTCATCTCCGAGTGCTTCGACGGCAGCCACTGGAGCATCGGGGCAGCCCACAGTAAGCAGCCCGACCGCGGCTGGGAGAAGAGCCGGTCCCCGATCTTTGAGCGCTCCGACCTGTCCGGCACGTTCGACGTCGCCCATGTTGCCACGCCCACGCTGTTCGACATCGGCGGACAAACCATGCTCTTCTACCAGGGGGGCAACAACGCGGAAGACTACATCATGTCGAACTGGGATATCGGGGTGGCGGTCGCCCCGCCGCCGGGGTAGCTCGCCCGGACGAAAGGATGAATCATGTCGCACGACTCGAGCTGGTCCCACGTAGACGTAACTACCGTCCCCCACCTCAAGTGCACGCCCCCCGGCCCGCTCTCGGTCGAGTGGCACCGGCGCGCGTCGGCCCACATGAAGGGCTACTCGTCGCAGGTGCGGCTCTTCCCCGTGGCCTTCGAGAGCGGACATGGCGTAACGCTCACCGATGTGGATGGCAATGTCTACATTGACTTCTCCAGCGGCATCTATGTCACATCGCTGGGGCACTGCCATCCCAAGATCAGCGAGGCGGTCGCCAACGCGGCCAAGACGCTGATGAACTGCCATGACTTCACCACGCCCGTCAAAGCGAAGCTGCTGGAGAAGCTGGCTTCCATGACGCCGGGCGACCTCGGCGGCGTGCAGCTCTATGACTCCGGCACCACCGCGGTCGAGGCGGGCTTGCGCATCTGCCGCGCGGCGAACCACCCGAACCTGGAGTTCATCTCCTTCCACAAGGACTTCCACGGCAAGACACTCGGCGCGGTGTCGCTGGCGCGGCTCGACCCGACGCAGGGCCTGCGCGCGCCGGGGTTCTTCCTGGCGCCCCGGCCGTTCTGCTATCGCTGCGCGTTCGACAAGACCCACCCCGACTGCGGGCTGTTCTGCCTGAAGTACCTCGACACGGTCATCAAGGAGGAGACCGCCGGGCGCGTGGCGGCCATTGTGATGGAGCCCGTACAGGGCTGGGCGGGCTCGACCGTGCCGCCCGAGGGCTTCATGCCGGGCCTGCGGCAGTTCTGCGACCAGCACGGCATCCTGCTGTTTGCCGATGAGGTGCTCACCTGCATGGGCCGCACGGGGAAGATGTTCTGTGTGGATCACTGGAATCTCGTGCCCGACGTGCTGACCCTCGGCAAGGGCTTCGGCAACGGCTTCCCGGTCACGGCGATGGTGGTGCGGGACAAGTACAAGGACCAGGTGGAGAAGATCAGCGCTTCCACAAGCTATGGCGGCAACCCGATGGCCTGCGCGGCGGCGCTGGCCTCGCTGGAGGTCATCGAGGAGGAGAACATCATCGCGCGGGCAGCCCACCTGGGCGAGGTGCTGATGGCGCGCCTGCAGCAGATCAAGGACCGCCACCCGCTGGTGGGCGATGTGCGCGGGCTCGGGTGCCTGCTGGCGATCGAGCTGGTCAAGGACCGCGAGACGAAGGAAGAGGCGACCGAGGAGGGCACGCTGGTGTACCAGAAGGGCTTCGCCAAGGGCCTCGCATGGGTGCCGGCAGGGAACGTGCTGCGCCTCTCGCCGCCGCTGATCATGGAGGACGACGTGGCGCTCAAGGCCATGGACATCATTGAGGAGAGCATTGCGGAGGTGGAGAAGGAGCGCGGGTACGTGTAGGTGGCATGTGCCGATAACTTGCGGCTGTCTCCCCGGTAGCTTGCATGTCGCCGGAATGACAGCTCCGGCCGCAGGCCGAACCTGTATAACAATACAACTGATTGGGGAGCACGATGCGCAAGCAGGGGTTCACACTCATTGAGCTGTTGGTTGTCATCGCGATCATGTGACTGTCGAAGAACCCCCCGTTGTTCTCGCCTACTGCTCTCACCCGCGTTTTTTCGGGGCGCAGGCGTTCGCGCAGGCCCCTTCAGCGGGCTGGTGGGGGGCTGTTTTCCCCTGTTGGCCTCCCCTACGCACAATGCGGCCTGGGTATCGGTGCCGCCGGCCCTCGGGCCAGGCGGGCGCTGCCCAGTTCCAGTGTCGTCAGTTGCCAGATGTTCAGGACGCAACCCCACAACCAACCGAACGCCTGCGCCTTCGCCAGGCCTCGCCACGGCAACCGGCGTCCGCCCTGCTTGCTCTGTCGCGCGAACTTGCGCTCGATGCCCAACCGCGCCACTTGCGCCGCCGTGAACGCCTCCGTCTGCTGCCGCTCGCGCACGCCGCGCAGCCGTTGGTGATGCACACTCAGGGACAACTGTCGGCCCCGCCGCTGCTCCGTGCACCGGTCGCGCAACGGGCAGCCCTCACACTGGCCCGGGGTGAAGAAGAACACCCAACTGCGTGTCTGTCTCTTCCACCGCGGTTTCTCGCTCAGGGCGCCGTTCGGGCACAGCGCCCGCACCGGCTGCTCCGCCGCGTCATACTCCACGGTGAAGTCGCTGGCCGAGAAGCGCCCCTGCTTGTGGCCTTTGGGAGTGGGCGCGGCGATGAAGTCGGTGATCTCGGCGCGCTGCAAATGGACCACGTTGTCGCCGCTGAGATACTTGCTGTCGGCCACCACCGCCGCCGGCTTCGCCCCCGTCTTCTCCGTGTGTGCCGCCACCAGCGGCTGCAGCATCTGGCTGTCGTCCACGTTGCCCGGCGTCACGATCACCGCCGTCACGATGCCGCTGTCGGCGTCCACCGCGAGCTGCTCCGTGTAACCCGCCACGGCCTGTTTGCCCCGCTTCTTACAGCTCCAGCGCGCGTCCCGGTCCGTCGCGCTCACCAGCCCATCCCGGCGTTGCCCCTGGCGGTGGGGCCCGTGGCGCTGCAGCGCCGAGTTCAGCAAGCCCAGGGCGTCGCGCTGCTCCTTGTTGCGCGTGTGCGGGGCCACCGCCAACAGCGCTTCGCGCAGGCGTGCAGCCAAGTCAAACCAGCGCTCCACCTGCTCGGCGGCCGTCGCCTCGTTCTGGTCCCACGCCGGGTCGGCGCGGAGCGCCTCATACTCCGCTTGCGCCCAGGGCTGGTCGGGGGGCAACGCCGCCAGCGTCTGCGCAATCACCGCCATCAGCAGCGCCCGCAGCCGCGGGATGGCCGCATCGGCCTGCAGCGTGAAACTGTCCACCAACAGGCGGCTGCGCGTGATATACCCGCGCCGCACCGCCTGGGCCACGAACCCCGCTAACACCTGCTCGAAGCGCGACCCGACCCGACCGCGGAACACGCCGAGAGTCGAGTGATCGGGCAGCGCGTCCTCCCAGTTCAGGTGCAGGAACGCCCGGAAGGCCAGGTCCGTCTGCGCCCGCGCGATCACCCCCCGGTCGCTCAGCCCATACATCCGCTGCAGCACCGACAGCCGCAACAATAACTCGGGATTGGTGGCCGGGCGTCCGTTGTCCGGGCAGTACAAGTCCGCCACCACGGCGTGAACGAAAGAGAAGTCCACGGCCTGATCGATCTGCAGCAACTCGTGCTCAGGGGGAACCAACTGGCGGAAGAAATAGTCGTCGTGCAGCGAAGGCTGACGGGGCTGCGGAGCATGCTGCAATCATCTCACCTCAAAAGGCGGATTCCCTCCCCACGCCACAATCCCTCTTGAGGTTTTTCGACAGTCACATGATCGCGATCACGACGAGCAGCTCGATAAGCGTGAAGCCCTGACGCATCTTGGTTCTCCTCCTGTCGCTCCGTTATTGCGCATATCTTACGCGCATTCTTCGGCATGGGGGGAGGATTCTCCTGCCCGCTGGCCGGCATTTCGTCGCCTAGCGCGGCTCCCATCGCAGCGCCCAGTACTTGCGGATCGTGAGGGCCGTGCGCGCGAGGTCGTCCACCAGTTGTGCGCCGGCTCCCTGACGCTCCCACACCTCGAACCGCCCCCGCGCGGGCACGTGGTAGCCCGTCTTCTGGGCCAGCCGCCACGCTCGGCG
>JAGPGE010000024.1:4957-18765 GCA_018056145.1 Armatimonadota bacterium | reverse complement strand
GAAAGATGAGGCCGCGAAGACCACAAAGCATGTGTGCGACATCGTCTTCACCTCCCGCGGACGGGCCACGAAAGACCCGGTGGCTTTCGAAGCGGGGAGCGTGTCGGTGAAGGACGCGTCCCTTGCGGTGCTCTCGAGCCAGGGCGTGTTCGGCACCTCCCAGGTCCCGCTGTTCGGGGATGTGAACTGGGACAGCAAGGTGAACGCCCTGGACTTCGCGGTGTTCGTGCAGGCCTGGCGCGAGTACAACCAGTCGGGATTCACCGCGGATAAAGCCCTAGCCGATCTTGCGCCACGGTCCACCGCATCCGGCGTGATTGACCCGGCGGAGATGCTCAGCAGCCAGACCGCGACACCCAAGGCCATCAACGCGCTCGACTTCACAGACTTCGTGCTGTCTTGGCGCGAGTACAACAAGACACAGACCACCGCCGCGCCCCAGATGGCTCCGAAGGAGGAATCTCAGTGAACAGGACGTCAACCGCGTGGAGCGGCCTTTGCCTGCTTGCCTTGGTTGCCTTTGCATCCGGCTCCTGGGCAACCAGCGTGGAGTTCAGCCCGGACCAGTTGACCTTCCAGAAAACCGACACCAGCACCCAGAATGTGGGGATTTTCGTCAAGAGCTTCCCCGCCGGCACGGACCTTGGCGGCGCTCTGTTCCTGTTGCAGTATGACACCAACGCCCTGGAGATCTCCAACGTGGTGTTCGATAACACCATCCTGGACCTCAAGGGCCTGGATACCCCGGTGCCCGGCGGCCTGAGCATCAGCGCCAATAAGCTCATGGCCACCGGCACGGTGGCCGACGCGAAGGCCCTGGTGACCTTCGACGTAAAGCGCAAGACCGACACTCCGGGCAATTACCCGGTGACTTTCGCGGTGGGCGACCCGCTGAATGCCCTGAAGGACCTGGTCACCCAGGACATCGCGGTGGCCAGTTGGGGGACCCTCACGGTGCAGGTGACCGAAGGCCCGCCGGACCCGGTGCAGGACCTGGCTCTTACCATGGTCCAGCGCCAGCGCGACCCGATCAAGGTGGGGCTTACGTGGAACACCGGCAAGGTCACCAGCGTGGAGGCCCAGCGCCTGGAAGGCGGCAACTGGGTGAACGCGCCCGCCGGTTTGCTCACCTGGATTCCGGCCACGAAGACGCTTGAAGTGAACACCGGCGTGGTGGGCGTCGAGACCTTCGACGTCCGCCTGCGTGGTCTGGATCAGGGGCAGGTCTGGGATGGAACCGCCGCCGTTGACGCCGCGGCCAACCCGGATGTGGGCTGGGTGCAGCCGCCCACTGCCCTGACCGTAGACAATGAAGCCCCGGACCTGACCAGCGCCGTGGCCAATAAAGAGGGCACGAAGATCACCGCCACCTTCCAGGCCGGCGAGATCCTCGACGACGCCACCGCCCTGACCGCCGGCAATTACGCGGCCTCCATCGGCGATCCGCCCGATGCTCCGGCGGCGACGCTCATCAACGTGACCAACGTCACCAAGCTGGGCGACAACCAAGTGCAGCTGACCCTGGCAAGCGCTCTGCCCCGGGAAGGCGACCTGTTCCTGGGCGCCTGGAGCGTGCAGGACGACCTGGGCAACGCGATTGTGGGGACGGACGTGGTCCCAGTAACGCTGCCCGCGTTCCCGCCCACCGACGCCTTCATCAACGTGGATGCCCCGCGCCAGAAGGACCCGATCAAGGGCGCCTTCGGCTGGACGAACGGCTTCACCGATGATGCCGAGTCCCAGTATTCCGACGACGGCGGCGCCAACTGGCACCCCTTCGACGCCACCTCGGACGAGGTGAACAAGACCTGGGAATGGGACACCGACTTCGCGGGCACGAAGAACCTTGACCTGCGCGTGCGATTTACGGAGAAGGGGCAGGTCTGGAACGGGACGGCGATCGTGGACGCGGCCGCCAACCCCGATGCGGGCTGGGTGACCGCCAGCGTCATCCTGGACAATGAAGCCCCGGTTCCCCAGAGCGCAAGCGGCGCGGGGAACCTGGTGTCCATCACCTTCAAGACCGACGAGGCGCTGGACCCCGGCTCCGTAGCGACCCTGGCGAATTATGAAGTCGTGGACATGGGCGTCATCACCGCGGAACACGCGGGCGCCCTGCCCATCACCGAAGCGCGCCTGGCGGCCGGGACCCAGAACGTGGTCGAACTCGTCCTGGGCGAGAACCTCCTGGCCACCCAGCGCTATCAGGTGAGCGTCAAGGACGTTGTGGACGCCGTGGGCAATGCGCAGGCCACCCCGGTGGACCTGGAACTGACCACCGAACCGCGCCCCGGAAAGAACGTGGCGGTTGTCCTGAATGCCGGCGCGCGCCAGAAGGACGACGTGGTCATTGACCTGACCTGGACCGACGGCTTCGCCACATCCCTGGAGCTTCAATATGACGCGGGCGGCGGCTGGACCGATGCCGCCGGCGCGGTCGCGGATATCGGCGCGAAGCAGTTCACCTGGACCACCGGCTTCGCCGCACCCACGGCTCTGCAGGTGCGGGCGCGGGTGATCCACCGCGGCAAGGTCTGGGACGGGACCGCCAACGTGGACGCGACGCCCAATGTGGGCTGGTCGGCGCCGGTTGCCCTCACCGTGGATAATGAGCCGCCCACCCCGGTTTCCGCGGCGGGCAGCGGGAACATGATCGAGCTTGCATTCCAGGCCGGAGAAGTCCTTCACGCCGACGATGTGAAGAACACCGGGCATTATGTGGTGACCGATGAGGGCGTAGCCACCACCGCCCTGGGCGACGTCATCGGGGTGACCAAGGCGGCCCTCAAGGCCGGCGCCACCAATGTGGTCATGCTCACTCTCGCCTCCGAACTGTCCCCCGCCCAGAAGTACAAGCTGGCGGTGCAGAACGTGATCGACGCGGTGGGCAATGCCATCGCGCAGACCACTTACCTCAACGTGATCACCGAGCCGAAGCCCGGCAAGAATGTTGCGGTTGTGCTCAACGCCGGCGCGCGCCAGAAGGACGACGTGGTCATTGACCTGACCTGGACCGACGGCTTCGCCACCGCGCTCGAACTGCAGTATGACACCGGCGGCGGCTGGACCAATGCCGCGGGCGCCGTGGGCGACACCGACGCGAAGACCATCACCTGGAACAGCCCCTTCGGTGGGACCCAGGCGCTGCAGGTGCGGGCGCGAGTGGTGCACCGCGGGAAGGTCTGGGACGGAACCCAGAACGTGGACGCGGCGGCCAATCCGAATGTGGGCTGGTCGGCGCCGGTTGCCCTCACCGTGGACAATGAGCTGCCCGACCCGGTTTCCGCCGCGGGACAGCGGGACTCGGCGGATGTGGTGGTCACCTTCAACGCCGGCGAGCTTCTCGATGAGACGGTTGCCGAAGACCTTGCGAGTTACACGGTCACTGATGAGGGCGTCATCACCACCAACGGCTCGCCGGTGCTGCCCCTGGCTTCGGCGAACCTGGAAGCCGCCGGAAACGTGGTGACACTCACCCTGCAGAGTGTTCCGGGTGCTGGGAAGAAGTACAAGGTGATGGTGAACGCGGCGAAGGACGTGGCGGGCAATGAACTGGCCGCCCCGAAGGGCCTGGACTTCGAAATCCCGGCCAATCCCGAGCTTGTGAGCGCGGCTTTCGTGAACCGCACCCGGGTTCGCGCCACCTTCGACAAGGTGATGGACATCGCTACCCTCGGGGCCGCCGACTGGACCCTCACCGCGGCAGGTGGCGGGACGGTTGCGGTGACCAATGTGAGCGACACGGGCGATGGGAAGAGCTTCAACCTGACCACCGCTCTCCTGGCGCAGAAGACCAATTACACCCTGACCGCGCCGCCCAATGGCGCGGACACCGGCGGCCTCACGGTTCGCCCCGACAAGGATGAGGCGACCTTCACCAGCCGCCGCTGGTTCGACTTCGCCGCCGGGACCCGGACCATCGGGATCCCCCTCACCGATGCGGGCCGCGTGCTCACCCTCACCGGCGCGGACGGCGTCGCGCGGTATGATGCGGGCGCGGGCGCGTATGTGATCGACAAGGCCGTGGGCGGCGCCGAGGAGATCCAGCAGGTGCCCGGCATGGGGTACTTCGCGAAGTTCAACGCGGCGCGGACCGCGTACTTCGACGGCGACCCGCTCGCAAGCCCGGTGGCCTTCAATGCCCCCGCGGGCTGGAGCATTATCAGCCCGCCGCGGAACATCACCCTGGGCAATACCAACCCGGCGATCAGTTACGCCTGGTACTACGACGGGACCGGCTACGTGCTCAAGGCCAATATCCCGGCGGGCGGGCTGAACGTGGTGGATGACAAGCTGGACGCGTGGAAGGGCTACTTCATCAAGCGCGCGGCGGCGGGTAATGTGCAGATCGGCACCGCCCAGGCAAACGCCGCGCCCATCAGCTTCGGCGATGATGCCAAGCTGGTGCAGCTTGTGGCAGCCGCGGGGGATCTCGCGGACAGCATGAACTTCTGCGGCATCGGCGGCGACGCGGTGGAGATCGCCAACCCGCCGCTGGTGGATGGCGCGGTGGACCTGGCCTTCGCGGGCTCGAGCGACGCTCTCGCGGTGGACGTGCGCACCGGCGACCTGGCGCAGAAGTGGGACCTCGTGGTCACCACCAGCCTGCCGAATACCGCGGTGACCGTATCCGCTCCGGACCTGTCCATGGTCCCGCCGGAATACGCGGTGATCCTCACTGACAAGGAAAGCGGGAAGTCCTGCTACCTGCGGACCAGTGCGGGCTTCACCTTCGACACCGGCGCCGACGGCGCGAGCCGCAAGATGACCCTGGAGATCGTGCCGCGCACCGGCGCGGCGCTTGTGAGCAGCATGAGCGTTCAGAGCGGGACCGGCGCCGCGGTGGTGACCTACGGTCTGAGCGGGCCAGCATCGGTGACCGCCGAAGTGCTCAATATCGCCGGCCGCAAGGTGCGGCAGATCGTGGCCGACCGCGTGGAGACCGCCGGAACTCACACGCTGGTGTGGAACCTCAGCAGTGACGCGGGAACCGCGGTGCCGCGGGGCCTGTACATGATCGTGATCCAGGCTCGCAGCGAAGACGGCCAGCAGGTGCGCGCCGTCCGACCGCTGTCGGTGAACCGCTAAAGGAGGGCTACTCGCCTGATGACAAAGCTCCCGAACACACTCATGATGCTCGCCGGATTGACGCTCCTATTCAGCGTCCTGGCGCTGATCGGCTGCAACAGCGGTAGCCCGCCCACCCAGATTCTCGTTGCGGTGACGGGCCGGGTCATGCTCCTACAGGACGGCGGGAACGTGGGGCAGGGCAATGTGACGGTGAAGCTCACGCCCACCGACGGTGGCGACGCAATCCAGCAGCCGGTGAACCCGGACGGGACCTTCGCCATCGCCGACGTGCCCGCGGGAGAGTACGACCTGGAGATCATTCCGGGTGCGGGTGCGAATGTGATCCTGCAGGGCGCGCGGAAGGTCTTCCTGGACAAGGACGACGAGGACAAGCTGATCGACATCCCGACGGTGTACGTGGTGGAGAACCCGCCGGCGCCGCCGCCCAACATCTAAACGCGCGAGGGATATCTTCCCTTTGCGCCGCGCACGCTATACGCCCTGGCCCCGGTATGATATCCGGGGCCAGGGTCCCCTGTTCGTTCCCCGGGTTCCCCGGGTTCATCGCGCGGGCGGGCGTCTCCACGCCAGCCGTTGCCGTTTACAGGCGCGGACTCGTACCAGGTGACCGCTTGAGGTCGCCTCTCCGCCTCGCCCTTCCCACTTTATCCCCTGGACACGCCCTCACTCATCAAACCGATCTTCAAAGTATAATTGCAGTTGGCAGCCCGAAACAAACACACTGACGGGAGACCGGACATGACGAAGCTGCTCATCGCCTGCGTACTTCTTGCGCTCTGCGTTCCTCTCCTTGCGCAGGACAAGGACACAATGGTCCAGGTATACGTGAATGGCAATCTGCAGAAGTTCGACCCTTACGCCCGGGTGCGCGACGGAGTGACTTACGTCCCGCTGCGCCAGGGCGCCAATGCGCTGGGGCTTGATGTGAAGTGGATTGCCGAACAGAACATGGCCCAGATCTGCAGCGAAACCGCATGTGTGATGATCCCGAAGAAGGATGGGATCATCGTGAACGGCAGCCTGTTCTTGCCCTTGCGGAAGATGGGGGAGAGCCTGGGGGCGAAGGTGGCCTGGGATGCGGCGCGCAAGGTGGTTGTCATCGAGAAGAAAGCGAACGGGTTCGGGTAGGGGAGACAGTGGGGAGCGTCCTGACGGACGCGAAAGCCGGACATCCCGCAGACGCTCCAGTCCATTGTTGGAGCGGGCTTGCCCGCGACGCCGTCCGCCTTTCCGGTCCACGTCAACGACATTTGCGGGCAAGTCCGTTCCAACAAGTCTGCCGACCCTTATTGGCGCTTGAGGTGCCGGTGCTATTTCCCGCGTGTAGACCACCAACGGCGCAGCCAACGGAGACGACCCCGCCACAGACAACGAGGTCGATGCCTATGTCCAGCCCGCATTACCAGCGCAGCAAGCCCCTGCCGTGGGCATTGCTCATCGCCGCCGTCTGCCTGCCCGCGCTGGCCTGCGCCCAGCTTCCTACCAACCTCCCGGAAGGCCCGCTTCTCGCACGGGCGGTAGTGAACCAGGCTGTTGAGGTCGCCCTTTACGGGCCCGCCACCGCCGGGACCCAGGAGCCCGCCTTGCTCACGGTCATGGCCGAGGGTGATGGGGATACTTCCATCGCTTGCGGGATCGTGATGCTGTCGGCGCCCCGGGACAAGATCCAGTTTCTCACCTCTCCGCCGCCCGCGGGCTGGGCGATTCCGAACGGTCAATGGTCCTCCGACGGTCAAAGCGAGTGGCGCCAGCTTCTCCCCGTCAACCCCGGCGCGCGCTGGGCACTGGGCGCGCTCACCATGTCCCACGTGTACTTCCAGGGAACCGCGGGCGACATTTTCGACGCGGTCCTTGCCGCCCCCGACAGCCCCCGGCCGGAAGACGATCCGGCCCTGCTGGACACGGCCACCCACGGGCAGACGGCCATCGCTTTCGTGGTGGATGAGGACCTGCGCAATCGCCAGGACCTCGCGCGGCTGAAGCCCGGAACCGCCGGGCCACGTGGCGCCCACGGAGTGCGCTTCAGTTTCCCGGTAACCATCCACGACCCCCGCGCCACGGTGCACGCCTGGCTTCTCCTGTGCATGGCAGACAAGACCACCGCGAATACCCTCACGGCGGCGATCACCCAGGAGAAAGGGTTCTTCGGTATGGCGGCGGATGACGGCGCCGGACCGCCCCTGATTCTACAGCCCTCGGTAGGGGAGCAAGTGGGGCCGGAACTGGCGGTGGAAGGGCGCATTCGACCGGGTTTGCTGGCCACCGCGTGGGTGGAGATCTACGCCGAGAGTGACCCCGAACTGCGCACAGTGCTCCCGCCGTCTCGGCAGCTTAGCGATGACCAGGGCAACTTCCGGATCCCCCTGTCCCTGCCCACTGCGGACAAGGGCTCGGGCACGCTGGTGTATGAGATCCACGTCCGCGCGGAGGGCCCGGCATTTCGTTCGCCGACCGCAATTCGCAAAGTGCAGTTCAGCGCGGAAGGGGAATAGACGCGGGCGGGTGCCGCGCCAGACAGACACATCATCGCGTGGAGCGGGGGTCTCGCCCGCCGGCCGTCTGTCGTTGCCGGCCCGGTCGTTTGCCGTTCTCGCCGAAGGCCAACCGCAAGCGGTCCCCTCTGCCCGCGCCTACAAACGACAACATCTCAAGGCCATTCACCGTCTGCCATCCGCCGCGCAAACCATACCGACCTCTGATACAAGGTCCTCTTGATCGGCTTCCTTCGCCCACCGTCAGAGGCTGTGGAAAACTCATCGAAACACGACCTCTGATACAAGGCCAAAAGGGCCTAAAGGCGACCTCTGACACAAGCTTTCTCGACCTCTGACACAAGGTATTTCAGGGCAAAGGCGACCTCTGACACAAGCGAAACACGACCTCTGACACAAGCGGACAGGCCTGAAACCCTTGCTGGGCCTACGTTTCAGCTTCCGGGAACTAACGTCTTTAGAACAAGACGTATAGAACTAACAACAGAACTACCCCCGCGCGCCGGTAAACTTTCAACAAGTTTTCCACAATCCGCGCAGGAGCACTTGTGGATATCTTTTCACGGCTGTTGTTGCTTCCTACGGATATAAACGTCAACGTCGAAACGGCAACGACAAACGGCCAGCGGGTGGCGGGTGAGAGGCCCATCTCACCGACACGGCGTTGCGAGCAAGCCCGCTCGTGCAATGGCAGGGTCCGCCTGCGCGATGCCCTCGGAACCTTGCGCCCTGCTCAAAAGCGTTATACTGTTCATCCCGATGAAGACGCAGTCTTTCACTCATGGAGCGTGCTCGCGGTGAACACCCGGTCCCTGAAGATCAGCGGCATTGTGCTTCTCCTGCTGGTTGTGGTTGCCCTCAGCCACAAGGCGACCAACAGCGATCTGGAGGATCTCGCGCCGAAGAAGAAAGCCGAAGAGCCGGCCAAGCCCCAGAAGGCCGAAGATCAGGATCACAGCAAGGGGAAGCCGGTGGAATTGCCCAAACCCATGGGGTCGCCGGATGCTCTGGTGAAGATCAACGTCTACGTGACATCCGACAATACCTGCGACACCACCACTCTGGGCGCCATGCAGGAGCTTGCGAAGGAGTTGGGCGACCGGGTTTACGTGAAGTTCGAGGACCTTTTGGAAGCGGATAAGCTGAAGGAGGCCCAGGAGGCGAAGATCGGCTGCAAGAGCGGGCTCACCATCAACGGCAAGAGCAAGTTCATGCTTCCGGACCGCGGCCTGAAGGGCGCGATTCTGCTGGATGGTCCCATTGGCCAGGCGAACTACGATATGCACGATATCAAGGACATCGTCTATCACCTGCTGGATCAGAAGGGGTTAGTGACCAAGGAGGAACTGGCGGCGCATGAGGCGGAGGCGGCCAAATCCTTCGGGCCGGATGGCAAGCCGAAACGGTAGTCTGGGCCAGGGCATCTGAGGTTTTTGCACAACTATATAACCATGGAATATGTGACCCTAGGGTCACATATTCCATTGTTATATAGTTGTTGGGGAGGGGCATTCTCCGCTCTCGTCACTTGAAGGTCCAGGCAAAATGAATGAGCCGGCTTTCGCCGGCTCATTGGTGGCGATTGCTAAGAAGGGTGCTGGGGGTGGGGGAGGGAGCCCTTCATGCAACCGCCAAACTCATTGACCTCATTATAACCATCTTATCTTCTTTCAAACCTGCTACCAGATGACTCTCGCGCGGCTTACCCGATCTGCAGGAGTCCGCGTGGGAACGTCGAACGTAGCCTAAGAATTCGGACAGTTGAAGCACAGTAGAGGAGCGATGTGGCAGGCCGGGGGCTGCGGCGTCCGGGCATGACCAACAGGCAGAGCAACAGTAACAGGCTGCGACTCCAATGCCATAAGGAGAAAGGGGGGCAGTGGATCGGCATACTCTGATGGCTGCGCGCGTGGTTGCAGGGGGGGAGAGTAGGGGCGCGTCGCCTCCAAGGCGATGGCGGAAATGGCTGGAGGTACACTGGAGTTGCTCGAAGACCTCGTGCGGGTTCTCGACGCCGGGGATTTCTCGGAACTTGGCGATCGTGTGGTGAGGATCGCCCGGCGCAATTCGGGGCTCGAGAGGATTCGCTTTTACCTGGCGCACCCAAGATCTGGCCAGCTCAAGCTGGAGGCGATTGCCGGCGAGCCGATGGACGGGGCGAGCCAGGAAGTGGAACTCTCCTCAAGCACCCTGCTGGGGCGTGTGGCGTTGCAGGAATGCGGACCGGTCATGGCGAGTTTTCCCCCGCCTGCCGCGGTGGGTGGCCGAGCCAACCGGATCCCCGCCTGCATCGTGCCCTTCCGGCTGCCCAGTGCTCATATCGGGGTGATCGTGGGGGAGAACCCTTCCGGCCGGTCGATCTGCGACTACGAGGCTCGGGTGCTTCAGGCCCTGGCGAATTTCTCCGCAGCCGGTATGGGGCGCTCCGTCACTGGAGACCTGGGTATCGGCGCGGTGTCCGTGGTGTCTCACGAACTGCGCACCCCGCTGACGTCCATCGTCGCCTTTACTGAAATGCTCCTTGACGGTGACGGGGGACCCCTGACACCCCAGCAAGAGCGTTACATGCGCAGGATCCAAGAGGGCACGGCGGTCCTTTTCAAGATCGTGGAGGACCTGCTGCAACTCACGCGGCTGATCCAGGGCAATGCACCCATCGAACCCTCAGTGGTGGAGATGCGAGGGTTCATTCGTGACGCGGTGATCAATTTCGAGCCGCAGGCCCAGACGAAGGGGATCTCGCTGCGCGTCAAGCTCCCGCCCGAACTGCCCCGTCTGATCACCGACAGGGAACGGCTGCGCCAGGCGCTGGGCAACTTGATCGACAATGCCATCAAGTACAGCCCGGCGGGCAGCAGGGTGACGGTGCAGGCGAGCGCGGACAACGGGCAACTGTGCATCGCGGTGACGGATCAGGGCCCAGGCATTGCCCCGGACGTGCAGTCCAAGGTCTTCGAGGCCTTCTACCGCTGCCACCGGGAGGATGTGGTGCAGCAGCAGAAGGGTTCCGGCCTGGGGCTCACCGTGGTCCAGTGCATCGTTCGCCTGCTGGGAGCGGAAGTGGGTTTGTTGAGCGATCCGGGCAAGGGCTCGACCTTCAGCCTGCTGTTCCCACTGCGCGACGCCATCCAGGATGAGCGCCCCGGAAATGTCGGAGCTTTCTACGAACAGAGAACTGAATAGAGATGGGGTGGGTGCTCCATGCCGGACCAGCGCATTCTGATTATTGAAGATGACCCTGGAGCGGCGGACGCCGTGGCCGAGAAGGCCAAGCTCGCGGGATTCCAGACCCACATTGAGAGCACGGGTATGGGCGGGCTGTCTGCTTTCGAGCGGTTCGAGCCGGCTCTGGTCGTGCTGGACTTGACGCTGCCGGACATGGACGGGGTGGAGATCTGCCGGACAATCCGCGGGAAGTCGCGGGTCCCGATTATCATGCTCACTGCCAAGGTGGAGGAAGTAGACCGCATCATCGGCCTGGAAATGGGGGCGGATGATTACGTCACGAAGCCTTTCAGCCCGAAAGAGCTGATCTCCCGCATCCGCGCGGTCTTGCGGCGAACGGAGGAGGGCGCCATCCCGACCCCGGGCGAGACCAATCACAGTGCGGCCGGGATTGACTTGGACGAGCGGCGGGACGAAGTGACGGTGAATGGGAAACAGGTGCAGCTTACCCCCATCGAGTTCAAGCTGCTCCTGACACTCATGCGCCACGCAGGCCAGGTGATGAGCCGCGAGCGGCTCACCGAGCGAGTGTGGGGCTACGAGGGATACAGTTCCAACCTACTCGAGATCCACATTGGAAACTTGCGCAAGAAGATTGAAGAGGACCCGCGGCACCCGAGGCGTCTGATTACGGTGCGCGGATACGGGTACAAGATAATGCGTGAAGTCAACGGATGACGGTGCGTGGTTCCGTGGAGGCTCTTGCATGACCGAGGGTTTCGCCCTTATCGTGGAGGACAGCGAATATTTAGCTGAGATGCTTGCCGAAGTCGTGAAGGACATGGGATACAGCTTCCGGATAGTCGGATCGGGGGAGGCCGCTCTGCAGGCACTTGACGAGCGGGTTCCGGATTTCGTGCTGCTCGACTGGATTTTGCCAGGCGTCCAGGGGATCGACGTGCTGGATGCCATTCGCAATCGGCTGCAGTTGAAGGTGCCGGTGCTTATGCTCACCGCCAAGAACGACATTGACGCCAGGGTGATGGGCCTGGAGACCGGTGCGGATGACTACATGGCCAAGCCGGTGCACATGAAAGAACTTCAGGCCCGGATACTCGCGGTGCTGCGGCGCAAGGAGGAGCTGGATCGCAGGAATGGGGATTCAATGGGTGTAGCGTAGAAGCCGGGCGGGGATTTCATTCGCGTGGGGCGTCGTCTCGCCCGCCAGCCGTTCCCCGTCCGCCCGTCCATGCCCCGGGTTGAAATCCGGGTCTAGAGGCCTTCGGCCAATCGTCCTGCCGGACGCGAAGGGCTTTGGCGTCTGCCTTCAGTGGGACAGGCAAGGACGCGACCGCCTGCGGTCGCCGCGCCTGTCCGCCGTTCTCCGTCCGGAGGGACCCTATCCGGCCCGGTTGTACGTCGTTTGCCCTTGGAGGAACGGCCGGCGGGCGAGACGCCCGCCCCATGCGGTACGAGCCCGCACCTACAGACCCCCGCCTTACCCCTTTCTTACCACCCCTGCAGGCTCTCTAGAGGAACCTTCGTTCGCATGGCCCTTGTTGAAGGTCTTGGCCCGAAGCACTCCAGTGGAAGCCCATCAGAATGAGGCGCTTGCAATAGAGCGCTGCGGCCGCCATTACCTGAAACACTCTCGGGAGGCTCACCCCGGACATGCTCTTGCAGTATGCGTGGAAAGGCTTCTGGCGCCGGCGCACTCGAAGCATGCTGGCAATTATCGGCATTGTCCTCAGCGTCGGCCTCCTGGTGGCCGTGGTCACCATCACCCGGTCCGTGGAACAGGCCGTCGCCTCCTCTCTGGATGCCGCAGGCGCCGACATGGTCATTCAGAAGCGGGTCAAGGCCTGCCCCTTCAGCATCATCAAGCTTCCCAAGGACCTCGCCACCATCCCCTCCGATGTGGTCACCCAACTCGCCGATGATGAAGCGGTCGAAGAGGCCACGGGGGTCCTGGAACTGTGGGCATTCCACATCGACGAGAGCGCCGCTCCTTCGGCCGGCGGCAGCGACCTGGGTTTTCCTAAACCCGGCGGCGGGGCAATGCAGGAGGATAGCCAGGGCTTGCCCATGATCGGCGGCAAGGCGCTTCAGCCCACGGTTGTCGCGGGCATTGACCCTTCGAAGAAGACCATCGGCCCGGTGCGCATCGCCACTCGTGAGGAAGTAGGGGAGGATGAGACCTGCTGCGCCGTGACCAAGGGCCGCTATCTCGTGCCCAATGACGATTACCACGCGATGATCACCGAGGACTATGCGAAGGCCAAGGGGCTGACGGTCGGCGACTATATCCCCTTGGGGCTGGAGCACAAGTTCGAAGTGGTGGCGCTTCTGGATGTGAGCGCATCGGCGCGCATCGCCGGCGCGGAGGCCTTCATCCCGCTGGCCACCGCCCAAGAGCTTCTCGGTCAGGGCGATGTGGTGGACACGATTTTCGTCTCCCTCGCCCACGCAGGCGGCACCGAGCGAGTGGGTGCGCTGGCGTCCAGGTTGATCGGCGAAAACGTGAGCATCACCACGGAGAGCGATGTGGACGCGGGCACCGCTGCACTGGCTTCCGTGACCCGCCATTCGCTCCTGGCGATCTCCGGCTTCGTCCTGTTCTTCGCTTTGCTGATCCTCGTGCGCAATGCCATGGACAATGTGGCCCAGCGGGTGGATGAAGTCGGCCTGATGAAGGCCATCGGCTGGCGCAATGCCGACGTGGCCCGGCTGTTCGTGGTGGAAGCGGTCTATGCGGCATTGATCGGCGGCGTGATCGGCAGCGTGCTGGGGAGCGTCGCGGGCTGGGCTTACGGGCGCATGGCGGAGCTTGAACTGCCGGCATCGCTTACCAGCTTCCCGCCATGTTCCACGACCCCGGCACCGCTCGCCTTGCGCCTGTCCACGGACCCGCAGCCATCGGTCTTCCTGCTGGGTCTCGGGATGGCGCTCTTGATCGGGGCGATCGCGGGTCTTGCGGCTTCGAGCAGAGCGGCGAAGCTGGACCCGGTGGACGCGCTGCGCCGGCTGTAGGGGAAGGGCGGAAGGCATTTATTCGCGTGG
>JAGPGE010000024.1:0-4857 GCA_018056145.1 Armatimonadota bacterium | reverse complement strand
TGCCGTGCCGTTCGTTGTCGCCGTTCGCCCGCGTTGCTGGCTTCACGACAACAACAAACGACACGGTGATTGCTTGCGGTCACCCGGTACGAGACGATTCTTCTCGAGGTCTCACCCATGAATGCCGAGTACATCAGCGTCAACCAGATCAGCCGCAATTACCGGCGCCCGTCGGGGGAAGTTGAGGCTCTCGCGGAAGTCTCCTTCTCCATCCGCCAGGGCGAACTGGTGGGCCTGGTGGGCAAGTCCGGTTCCGGCAAATCCACTCTTCTGAATATCCTCGGCGGCCTGGACCGGCCCACATCGGGGCAGGTCATCGTGGGCGGCACGAACCTGAGCGAACTGGATGAAGCGGGCCTTGCCCTGTACCGCCGCCAGACAGTAGGCTTCGTCTTCCAGGCATCCAATCTCATCCCCGCCCTCACCGTGTTCGAGAATGTCATGCTGCCGCTGGTGCCGGTTGCGATGGGCGAGGCCGAGAAAATCGCGCGGGTGGAGCAGGCGCTGGATGAGGCGAACATCGCCCATCGCGCGAGCCACCTGCCCGGAGAACTGTCGGGCGGCGAGCAGCAACGCGCGGCGGTGGCAAGGTCCATCGTCAATAACCCTCAGCTCATTCTCGCGGATGAGCCCACCGGCGAACTGGACGCGGAGAATGCCAGCCGGATCATGGAGCTCTTGCAGCGTCTCCATGAGGAGGGGCGCACGGTGATCATCGCCAGCCACGACGCGGCGACCATCGACGCCACGGATCGCGTGGTGCGCCTGAGCGACGGGGTATTGATCCACGACGAAGGGGCATAGCGCGGCAGGGTGGGGACGTTTGGGGTGGCATGGGGTGACACGCTCAAGAGGGCGCCCAAGGTGCGGCTGTCGCGAACGCCCCGCGGACTTCTTCCACCAAAACGGCTAACGACTTCGCGGGCAAGCCCGCTCCAACAAGGGGTTAGCACGTCCGCGAGATCTCGTCGGCCAGACGTCGCCCGCGCCCTACAAACGACAACGGCAAACGACCCGCCCCACGTGGCGGAAGCTAAAGACCGACTTCATAGACCGACCTCCCGGAGGGACCAACCCAATGCACCGTCTTCCCCTGTTCCTCATCGCCCTGGCAGTGCTCGCTGTTATCGTCGGCTGCCCGAAGAAGGAGCCTGCCGCCAGTACGCCCATGAACCCCCAGGGCGTCGCCGCGCCTGAAGCCTCCGCCCCGAATGCCGCGCAATCCGGGAAGATCAAGGTCACCGCGTATATCAATGTGACTTCCGGCTGCCAGGCGTCCACCGTGGACCTGATCAATAATCTCGGCATGGATCATGCCGACCTGGTGGATCTGGAGATCGTCAATTTCGGGTCCCCCGAGGGCGAACGGCGCTGGCGCGAGGATGGCCTGGATTGTATGGCGATCCTGTTCGACAATGGCAAGGGCCCCAGCCCCGCATTGAAATTCCCCGCCCGCGACGGCAAGGTGAAGACCGTGGTGTTCTTCATGCCCGCCGGGTTCAGCTGGGAGCATGAGGACCTCGAGGACGCTTTCAAGGCCATGAAAGACGGCACGTTGGAGATCCTGAGCGAAGAGGAAGCCCGCAAGGAACTAGAGCCCCAGCAGGCCACGATCACCACGAGTTTCAAGGAAGAGTCGGGCAAGGGGCAGGTGCTCATCGGCGACGCCGTGGTGATCACCGTGAATGCCATCGACCGCGCACAGGCGGCGGAGAAAGTGCTGGCGGAATGGGCGAAGAACCCGGTGCATCCCAGCCAGGTTCAGGTGGAGACGAAGGACAAGCTGGCCACGCTGAAAGTGGGGGACGCCACGGTAATCGAGGCCACGGAAGAGGATGCGAAGGCGGCGGGAGTGAAAGGCCCGAAGGCGCTGGCGACCCAGTGGGCCGAGGCGATTCGCAAGGCCATCGTGACGGCGGTGCGGGAGTAAGGGACCGGATTTTTCCACTCCTTACCCCAATTATATAACCCCGGAATATGTGACCCTAGGGTCACATATTCCGGGGTTATAGGTTTGCCCGTCCAACCGCCCTTCAGCTTTCGATCCGGCCGTCCAAGGCATCCTGCAGCGATGTAATCGTCTCGATCAGCGCCCGGATCGCCACCAGGATGTCATGCCGCGCGCGCTTATCCTGGGGCAGGTTGTACAGCGCCCGCCGCAGCTTCCCCAACCGCTCATTGGCGCCGTACAAAGCGTCCAGCACCCGCGCCGCTTCCTCACTCACCCGCGGCGCAGCCACCGGCTCTCCGGTCTTCAATGCCTCCGGGTCCCGCCGCAGCTCATCCACCAGCTTCACCGTCTCATCCCCGGAGATCTTACCCCGCGCCGCCTTCTGGGCCAGCTCGATCTGGCGCTCCGGGTACTTCTCCAGGTGCCGCAATGCCCGGCCATGCTTCTCGGTCAATTGTCCCTCGGCGATCATCTCCTGGATCGGGTCGGGCAGTTTCGTCAGGCCCACCAGGCGCATGACCGTTCGCCGCGACAACCCGAGACGGTCGCCCACCTGGTCCCAGGTGAGGTTCAGGGCGTCCTTGAGTTCCCGCATTGCCCTTGCGCGGTCCATGTCGTTGAGGTCCTCGCGCTGCAGATTCTCCACGAGGGCTTCAATGCGCATGTCCGCATCCGTCGCTTCGACCACCACCGCGGAGACCGTCTCGAGCCCCGCCATTCGCGCGGCCCGCCAGCGGCGCTCCCCGGCGATAAGCTGGTACCCGGAGGCATGGGCGCGCACCCGGATGGGCTGGAGGATCCCCCGCTCGCGGATGGACGCCGCCAGTTCCTCGAGAGCCTCGTTATCTTCGATCTGCCTCCGTGGCTGGAAGGGGTTGGGCTGGATGCGATCGATCTCAATTTCCTCGAGAGTGAGGCCAGGGGTCTGGGGCAGGAGGGTCATGTCGGCCAGGGAATCCTGGGCGCCGAAAATCTCATCCCCAAGCCCGGCGATTTCAGGTCTCTTGCGCTTGGCCATGCGCCACCGTCCCCCCGTGGGTGATGTGATGTTCCTATTCGCGTGGGGCGGGCGTCTCGCCCGCCGCCGTTGACGTTGTCATCCGCCGTTTGTAGGGCGCGGGCAGAAGGGACCGCCTGCGGTCCCAAAGCCGCGCCGGTTGTTTGTCGTTGCCGTGCGGGGCCCTGTGCGCTGGACGACGCGCACATCCCGCACCTGGCTCCTGACTTGCGGTCGCCCGCCCCTCAACCCTCCCCTATCCGCTGTACTACCTCGCGCGCCACTTGCCGGTACGCCTGCGCCGCATCCGACCGCGTGTCATATGCCAGGATAGAATCGCCGATCAAAGGCGTCTCTTTCAGCCGCACCGTGTAATGAACCACCGTCTCGAAGACCTGGTCGCCCAATGTCCGGCGCATCTCCTGCAAGACTTCCCGTGCGTGGCTGGTGCGCCGGTCGTGCATGGCCGCGAGAAACCCCAGGATGCGCAGGGACGGGTTGAACTGCTCCCGCACCGCGCGGATAGTGTCCACGAGCAGCCCCACGCCGCGCATTGCCAGGTAATCCGACTGCAAGGGCGCCAGTACCCCGTGGGCCGCCACGAGAGCGTTCAGTGTGAGCAGGCCCAGGCTCGGGCCGCAATCGAGCAGCACGAAATCATATTCATCCGCGCCGCCTTGCAGCTTATTGCGCAGCACGCCCTGTGCCCCGGCGATGCGCGCCAACTTGCCCTCAATGCCCGCGAGCTGGTGCCCGGCGGGGATAATGCTCATGTTCGGGATTTTCGTGGACCGCGCGACGTTCGCGGGGAAGGTGTCCGGGGAGGTGAGCAGATCGCCCACGCCCCTTGGCGAACCGTCGGCGCGTAGGCTCACGGTGAGTCCGCAGTGGGGGTCGAGGTCCACGGCGAGCACCCGGCGCCCCAGTTCCGCGAGAGCGGCGCCGAGATTGACCACCGTGGTGGTCTTCCCGACGCCCCCCTTTTCATTGGCAACCGCGATCACGTATGGCATGCGGACCCCCGGAGCGGGCGAAATCGGTGGACGAAACTCACGCGCCTGCGGTGGCCTTCTGCTCACGCTGGAGGGTTCCGCCGCGGGAGAGCCACTCGTCCAGGTCGGCTTTGCGGAACCGCCAGCGCCGGCCCAGTTTCGCGGCAGGCAGTGCCCCGGCCCGTGCCTTGTCCCGCAGGGTCTCCGGATGCAGGCCCAGGTATTCCGCCGCCTCAGAGATGTCCATGATCTCCCTGGCCATGGTCTTCAACCCCTGTAAGACTGTATCAGACTGCGAAAAGTGTATCTTCGGCAGTCTCTGGCGTCAATGGATACGTGTACGGCGGTATTGGGAAGGGGTGGTGAGGAGGGCGTCCTGTCGCGTGGGGCAGGCGGCCTGCGCGGGCAACGATCCGTCCGGTTGAATGATCCCGAAAGAAACAGCCTGCCCGGCGCCAGGTCCTCGGGGGGTGGGGGACCGTGGAGCGCGGACAGGCTATTGGTATTTTCGGCAGACGCTCCCGTAATCCTGCAGACGGATGAGATTTTCTTTGCAGCTGAAGGAATTCTTAGTTCCGCGTCACTGCCCTTTGCGCTATATCGCCCTGTGAGCGGGTTTCGTGGAGCGCGTGGGGGCAAGGGTGCGCCCGGAATCGGGGCCGATCCGGGGATCAACCGGAAGAGGCTTTCCGGTTACGGGGGGGGCTTGTGCCCCGCGGCGCCGTTGACGCTATCCGTCAATGCGCGCCGAAGAGGGCGCCTGGTTTGCGACTGCCGCGAATGCCCGGCAGATTTGTAGGAGCGGGCTTGCCCGCGAACGCCTTCCATCGAAACGGCTAACGACGGTCGCGGGCAAGCCCGCTCCTACAAGTTGCCCGGATGTATCTGCCTCGTCGGTCCTCGGGCATCCCGCCCAA
>JAGPGE010000560.1 GCA_018056145.1 Armatimonadota bacterium | reverse complement strand
TCCAGTGGTGTCAGGAACCGGGCCCGGCGACGGGAACCAGCCTCACCAGCGCCAGGCGCATCCCCAGCCCGTTACCCTCGACAGGTCCGGTCGAAATCTCGTGCGCCCCGGGCTCCGGGAAGTCCACAATGCCCACGCGATATGTGCGGAACCGGGGAAGCTGCCCACCGAAGGCTTCCCGCCGGTCTCTTTCGCCGGTGTCGATGAGGGGGAAGGTCAACTCCAGTCCATCGCACCTTATCCGCCATTCGGCGTAGTCATCTTTGGCGGGGCAGGTGTACTCCAGTTCCAGAGCGTACGATCCCGGCTCGACGGTGCGGAAAGTCCACCTCGCCGCGCTGCCCTCCCGCCAGCCACCGATGCACTCCGCGTGTTGCCAGTCGCCGAACTTCTCCATCCACTGCACGGTTCGCAACTCGCAGCCAGTCATCTCGGCCAGTCCGGAGTCCAATACGTTCGCACAGCCCGCGAGCACCGTCAGCTCCCGGTCCGCCTCAATTGGTTCCGCCATATCCAGCGTGACCACCGGTATGAGTTCGCCCGGCCGCGCCGCTGGCAACTGCACGACCACATGCGCGTATCCCGAAGTTGCCGTGAGTGTCTCATCGCCGATCCGGGCCGCTTCCACCGGCGAATGCAGGCCCGGAACCACCAGTCTCCCGCTCGCGGGCCAGTCGAAGACGTGCAGATGAAGCCTGTTGCCCTCCGCCGTGCATTCGCCCCAGGGGAGAGGGCCCAGCGGCGTGGGGTCAACTCCGTGGATCGCGTGCTCGTGTGCATGCACCCACCGTCCGACCTCGCGCAGGATCCGCTCTGATACTTCCGGGATGCGTCCCAGCCCGTCGGGGCCGACGTTGATCATGTAGGTTCCGCCGCGGCTCGCAACCCGGACGAGTCGCTCCGCCACGGTGCGCGGGCCCTTGAAGTTGCGGTCATACCAGGCGTAACCCCACGTGTCGTTATGGGTGTCCGGCGTCTCCCAGAGGCCCTCCCGTGGCAGGCGCGGTATCTCCTGGTCGCCGAGAGTGTCGTAATCGCCCAGACCGTTGCCGATGCGGCTGTTCACCAGGCACTCCGGCTGCAGTTCGTGCACCAAATCCACCAGCATCCGCGACTGATCGGGCGTGATCGGCCCCGGCGTATCGAACCAGACCCCGGCAATCGGGCCGTAGCCGGTGAGAAGCTCCCGCAGTTGGGGCACCACTTTGCCGTGCAGATAGCGGCCGAAATCCCCGCCTTTTGGCCAGTCCCACGAGTTTCCCACCGCGTCCTGTTCATGCCAGTCTTGTGTCTGCGAGTAGTAGAAGCCCAGACGCAGGCCTTCGGCTCGGCACGCCTCGGCAAGTTCCTTCAGCGGGTCGCGACCGAAGGGCGTGGCATCCACGATGTTGTACGTGCTCACCCGCGACCCGAACAGCGCGAAGCCGTCGTGGTGCTTCGCAGTGATCATGATGTGCCGCATACCGGCGGCTTTGGCGATGCCCACCCACTCCGCGGCGTCGAACTCCACCGGGTTGAACCGTGCGGCGACCTGCTCATACTCGGACACCGGGATCCGCGCGCGACTCATGATCCACTCGCTGATGCCGTAGTAGGTCCGGCCTTTCCAGCGCGCGGCCAGTTCCGAATAGAGGCCCCAGTGGATGAACATCGCGAACCGCGATTCCCTGAGCCACGCGCCGCGCTTCGGGTCGCCTTCCTGCTGTGCACCTGCTTTGCCCCACATGTCCGGGGAAGTGCCGTCAACCATGTTCGCTTGCTCCTGGTCGATGATCTGTGGTGCTTGCCGTGGAACGTGCTGTCTGTCCGCGGCAGGTTCGCTGCTCCGTCTGTGCTGTCCTGCCCGGGGGCTGACCGCGAAAAGTAGGTGGGGGCACACCATCCGGGCACGGTACCCTCGTCGACCACGCGCCGCAATGCCGCAGGCAGTCGTTGTAGCTTCACAGCCCGCGAAGCGGGCGGCAGCCCCTGGAATCATTTCGCGGGCTGTAAGACAATAGTCAGGACCGGAAGGCGCGGAAATGCTCAGGCCGGCGATCAGAGGACCGGTGATTGCCCGCAAAACCGAGTCCGTCCCCGTGTCCGGCCAGACCTTGCCGTCCTCTGCGTCTCAGCGTAGAATGCCGCCACCCAACATGTTGAGGCGCGCCGCGGCTCCTTTGGTGCGGCGCGCCTCGTACTCCCGGAGGACCACGATGGACTGGAAGCCCTTTGTCTCCACCTTCACCCTTCTCTTGCTCGCCGAGCTGGGCGACAAAACCCAGCTTGCGGTCATCAGCCAGGCTGCGAAGTTCCGGTCGCCCTGGCTTGTGTTCGCCGGCGGCGCAATGGCGCTGGCCGTTGTTACGGGACTCGGTGTCCTCCTGGGCCAGGTGTGCGCCACCTGTCTGCCCCGCGAGTTGATCCGGTACGTCGCAGGCGGGGCGTTCATCGTCATGGGCGTACTGATGGTACTGAAGGTGATTTGACCGGTCCCCGCCTGTTCCGTCCGCGTCCCCCCTCGGTTGCCTTGCCCGCTTTGCGGTCCGGCCCGTCAAGGTCGCCGACGTCCCCTCCGTTTAGCCGCGGAGACTGCCACCTTTTGCTGACCTTACCCATATATGGTCTTGAGCTTCAATAGAGAAACCCGTCTTTTTCTCAAATTCACGGGAGGAGTTCATGCGCTACGGGTGGAATATGCACAGTATCCGGCCGCTGTACAGCGTGTCGGAAGGGGGCAGCGCAGCGAAATCTGGGTGTCGCTACGTGCAGGGAGGACGTCGCAAGGCGAGTCAGGATGACGTGCTGGGTGCTTGCCGTCGTCGTGCTGGCTGTCGCAGTTCCCGCTGTGTATGCCGATGGTGTGGCCGTTGAGAACGCTCGCGGAAAGGCCTATCTGACACTGGTTGTTGACGACCCGACCGACTTCGATTCCCTGCTCATTTGCCTGATGCGCGGACGAGTTCAGGACTTCGCGGCACCGCCCGGCTGGGCGGCGTTTCCCGAGGGCGATGGGGCAGTGCGCTTTGTGCCTGACGGCACCGACGGGTTCTTCCAGACTGGCATCGCGACCGGCTTCATGATGAAGGTCTCAGGTCGTGGATCCGGCACCTGGGCCACGTACTACACCGATGGCACCGGCCTCACAGGACCGATTCACCTGAAGTGAGAAGGTGGACGCGCGCGGGAGCTGTGTGAGCCTGCGTGCTCGCGCGTCGTCGTACCAGCACGCGGAACCAATGTCGACAACCATCGATCCCGGCGTCCTGTCGCGCGGGGTCACAGCGACGATAGGATGGAGGTGGCCCCACTTGGCGCTGGCAACTGGCACGGCCCAACGCTGCGAGACACTCGGGCCTTTCACCCTTCTGGGAGTGGTACTGATGGTCAGCGCATCCTTGAGCGCATCGGCAGGCCCAGCGACCGGCCCCCTGCGCGTCAGTCCCGATAACCCACGCTACTTCGCGGATCCCGCGGGAAAGGTGGTCTACCTCACCGGCTCCCACACGTGGAGCAACCTGAAAGACATGGGGAAGACCGACCCTCCGCCGGAGTTCGACTTCGCCGGCTGCCTGGACATAATGGAGCACTACCACCACAACTTCATCCGGCTGTGGACCTGGGAACTGAGCCGCTACGCTTACGGCGGCGAGACGACCTACTGCGCCGGCTTCCCCTGGCCCCGGACGGGCCCGGAGATGGCTCTGGACGGCAAGCCGAAGTTCGACCTGTCACAGTTCGATCAGTCGTACTTCGATCGTCTCCGCGAGCGTGTTCAGGCTGCTGGGGAGCGGGGCATTTACGTGTCCATCATGCTCTTTGAAGGCCACGGCCTGCACGCCTCCGATGTGCCCTGGTGCTGGGACGGCCACCCCTTCAATGCCCGGAACAACATCAACGGCATCGACGGGAATCCCGACGGCAATGAACGTGGCATCGAGATCCAGACCCTCGCGATACCCTCTGTGGTTGCGATCCAGGAGAGGTACGTGCGCAAGGTCGTGGAGTCCGTGAACGACCTGGACAACGTGCTGTACGAGATTGTGAACGAGTCCGGGGCGTACTCCACCGACTGGCAATACCATGTCATCCGCTTCATCCACGACCTTGAGAAGGGTATGTCGAAACAGCACCCGGTAGGCATGACCTTCCAGTTCTGCCGCGATGCGAAGCAGCGGGGCAAGAAAGCCACGCTCTTCGAAAGCCCGGCGGAATGGATCTCTCCCAACCCTGATGGAGGCTACCGCGACAACCCGCCGGCCGCGGACGGACGC
>JAGPGE010000559.1 GCA_018056145.1 Armatimonadota bacterium | reverse complement strand
CCCCGACCGCGGCGGGTCTCCACCACCGGGAAGCGGTCGCCACTGTGCCGGGGCGACAGGATCGAGAGGAAGCAGGCCTTCTCGCTGTCGTGAACGGTCTTCGTGACCAGCGTGTGCCTCAGCGGCTCCTGGTCCTCGCGAATGAAATGCGTGTCGGTTTTCGCGGCAAGGGGCGCGCCATCGGGGTCGGTTGATGTGAGGACCAACTGGAGCGAAGCCCCCGGGCGGTGCACTACTGCCCGGTCGCCCTGCAGGTCCACGAGCCCGCCTGTGTCGCCGCCGGCGTTCAGGTGCATGAGCCAGGAGAAGTCGTGCTCCCCCTCGGCAGCCGCCGCACGGTCGAACACCACCGCGTCCTCGCCTGCGACGAAGGTCAGGGCCCGCTCGAACTGGGTGTCGTGGTGGGAGCAAGCGACCCTTACGGCGCTGACTCCGCGGTCGAACACGGCGTCTTTCGCCTCAACATCGGAGCCGACGGAGAGCACAGCCCCGAGAGTGGTCTTGATCGGCGGCCCCTGTCCATCCACGAGCACCAGGTTGTGACTGTCGCCCCTGCGGGTCTCGTGCCGCCGCTGCCAGCCCCCGTAACCCGTGTCCATGACCAGCGTCTCGTCGCCCATGCAGAGCATGAGGCTCGTGGCATCGGGTTGCTCGAACACACCCCCTGCCAGACGCGCCTTGGACCGCTCGCCCCTGAGGCTCAGGTAAGCCGCTGACGAGTCCCAGCCGCTGCGGATGAACACATCGCCGCAGGCCTCGAGCAACCCGCTGGGGTGCCAGGATGGCGGCACTGCAGGCTTGGTGATGTCATACCAGGACAGGGCTTCGGGCAGTTGGTCATCGGGGACCGCACGGGCGAACTCGGGGCCCTGCGCATCCCACCGGTACAGGCCGGAATCGGCTGTTGCGGCGGTCATTGCATAACTGATGGAGGGGGTGACGGCGGAGCTGTCCAGGTTTGGTCTCAGGCCATTGGGCATGCGGATCCGCACACTCCACTCGCATGCGAGTAGCCCCTGGTCATCCAGGACTGTCTCGCCCGTGGCGATGCGGTCCGCGATAAGGAAAGCCAGGTAGAGCTTCGCCGCTTCGAAGTGCCGTCCGGGACCCTCCGCGTAGGAGCCGTCTCGGCACACTTGCCGCTGCAAGGCCGCTGGGATCTCGCTTCGCGCCCTGCGGTACCAGACTGCGGGGCCGGGTTCATTGCCCGGAGGGTCAAAATCGCGGATGGCCAGAGCGCAGAGCCCGAGGGCCGAGAATTGGCGGATAGTGCGGGTATCCCCGCCGGGGCTGGGCCAGACATACTGCGAGGTGTACAGTTCGCGCCCCAGGTCGTACAGCAGGAGGCGGGTCTTGGCCTCAAGCGCCTGATTCCCGCGCAGGTAGTTGGCCAGGAGATCATACGCGACGGCGTATGATGCGGTGGCTTCCACGATTTCGTCGAGCCCGCGCCATTTGCCTCCGCGGGAAGGAGGCCGAACCTTGGCAATAAGCGCCTCGCAACCCTCGCCATACCGCCGCTCGCGCGTTAGAGTGTAAAGGAAGGCCAGGGCTTTCGCACGATGAGCGCGTTCAGTTTGTGACAGACGGCTCTCATCGAGCGGCGGACTTGAGCACCACCGCTCCAGGCGCTTGAGCCATTCGCGGTACGGACGCTCGCCAAGTCGGCCGCGGATCGTGTCGAGTTCCTGGCGCTCGAAAAGCAGGGAAGGATGCTTCTCAGGGGGCAGTCCGGTCTTGGTGACGCCGATGCCAAGACCCATGACCATCATCCCGACTCCGAAGACAAGAAGACTTACGCCGAAAACGATGGTTCGCTTCCGGATGGCCGGTGGCTTTCGGTCTGCCCCCCTGGGATGATCCAGCGGCATGGTCTGTGCCCCGGACTGGGGCCGACCCCCTGGCGAATGTGGTTCCAGGACTGTCGCTGCGGTCAGGCTGCGTTGTGGGCGACGATGTTGCGGTTGTGAACCGGCAGCGCGATCATGCTCCGCGGAACGCGAGCATGTCCCGCCTGAACTCGTCGAACAGGTACCGGGCGTCGTGTGGGCCCGGACCGGCCTCCGGGTGATACTGCACCGAGAAGACCGGCAGCTCCTTGTGCCTCATGCCCTCGATGGTCTGGTCATTCAGGTTCACGTGGGTCTGCTCCATCCCCGTGCCCTGCAAGGAGTCAATATCCACGGAAAACCCGTGGTTCTGGGTGGTGATTTCCACCTGACCCGTGCGCAGGTTCTTGACGGGGTGGTTGACGCCACGATGCCCGAACTTCAGCTTGTAGGTGCGGCCTCCCATTGCAAGCGCAATGAGTTGCTGGCCGAAGCAGATCCCGAAGATCGGGGCCTTGCCGATGAGGTTCGCGATGGTATCGATGGCGTACGTCACAGCGTCCGGGTCTCCTGGGCCATTGGAGATGACAACCCCGTCGGGCTCCAATTCCATGATCTCGTCGGCGCTGGTCTGGGCCGGGACCACGATGACCTGGCAACCCATCTGCTGAACCAGGCGCAAGATATTCTGCTTCACACCCAGATCCACGACGACCGCGCGCAGCACCTGCTCCTGGGGCTTCCACATGCGGGGTGTGCCCGTCGCCAGGCCAAGCGACAATTGCCTGGGGTCGTCGCCCGAGAAATCCACGTAACCCGACTCTCCCCACTCGCGGATGCGGTCGCAGGTGACATCTTTCGCGAGATCCACGGCCACGATGGACGGGGAAGCCTTGGCCTTCTCCACCAGGCTCTCCTCATCGAGGTCGGTGGTAGAGATGACTCCCTTCTTGGCCCCGTATGTCCGCAGGTGGCGGGTGAGCATCCGGGTATCGATGCCCTCGATGCCGATGATCCCGTTGGCGCTCAGGTAGTCGCTAAGCGTCCTTTTGCTCCGCCAGTTGCTGGGCACTTCGCAGAGCTCGCGGACGATGAAACCCTCGACCCAGGGCCGCCAGGATTCCACGTCCTCGTCATTGATCCCGTAGTTACCGATCTGCGTATAGGTCATGCATGGGATCTGGCCGCGGTAAGAAGGGTCTGTGAGGACCTCTTGGTACCCCGTCATTCCCGTGTTGAAAACCACTTCCCCGAAGTTCTCGCCCTCGGCGCCGAATGACTGGCCTTCGAAGACCAGGCCGTCCTCCAGCGCGAGCATGGCCTTGCTGCCCAAATCTCTCTCCCCTTCTGTTCCCCCGACACCCCGTGATGAACCAGACCTGAAGGAAAACTCAGGAAATCCCCAGCTTTCTACTAACATCCCCTGCCACGGTACGGCGCAAATTATACTCGTGGCCGGTTAGCGAAGCAAGGAACGGTTACTCCCCGGGGCTAGCCGCGAGAAGTGGGTGGGATTGTGCGAGCCGAGTGAGGTCTCCCTCGTCGGCCATGTGCTGCAGTGTCTCGGGCCGCTCTCCTGGCCCTACCGCCCGCTTCGCGGGCTTTGAGACCACAGGCCCACTCGGAAGATCCAGACACGCTCGGGCCGGCGATCAGATGACGTGTGAGCACCAACAGAACTGGAATGCACCCTTACTCCCCGGACGGCTCTGGACAGATCCCGTACTCCCTCAACCGCCACCGTCCGTCAACGATCGTGCCCCAGGGTCTCCCCCGCAGCTCGGTCCCCGCGAAGGGGGTGTTGCGGCCCTTCGACTGGAACTGCTCCGGGTCCACGGTCCAGCGATGCTCCGAGTCGATGAGTGTGATATCCGCGGGCGCGCCCACCACGAGGAACCCCGGGCCCAGTTCGGAGCCGGGCCAGAGCACCCGAGCGGGGTTGCAGGTCATGAGCGCGAGGCACTCCGCCGGGGTCATCAGGCCAGTGTGCACCAGCTCGCTGAAAGCCACTCCCAGCGATGTCTCCAGCCCCACCACGCCGAAGGGCGCGTCCACGATCCCCGCCGCCTTCTCCTCAGGCGTGTGCGGGGCATGGTCGGTGGCGATCACGCTGATCAGCCCTTCCAGCAGTGCGGCGCGCACAGCCAGCCGGTCCTCCTCGGCCCTCAGCGGCGGGTTCATCTTGGCATTTGCGCCATGCGTCCGCACCGCGTCGTCGGTCAGCGCGAGGTAGTGTGGGGCGGTCTCCAGGGTCAGCGCCGGCCACACCCGGGCCTGCCGGATCCGCCGGGCCGCCTCCAGGAGAACCCGCGAGCTTGCGTGGGCCACGTGGAACCTCGGCCGGCTGCCCGGGCAACAGACCTGTGCGGCGTGCTCCCAAGCCAGCAGGCTCTCGCTCTCCGAGCGGCTGTCCTGCCCCGTGACCC
>JAGPGE010000558.1 GCA_018056145.1 Armatimonadota bacterium | reverse complement strand
CCTGGCCCTTCTCGACATCGACCCCTCCGCGGAGCCGAAAGTGGCGTTTAACATCACGGTCCGCAAGGCAGGGGATGACCTATGGCTCATGTGGGAGGGCACCCAGGCCCATTCCTATGACGTGACCCAGGCGGGCTTCATCCAGTTCACAAGGTAATCCGCGCAGACAAACCGTCCACGTCCGACGTCAGACGCTCGCCTCCCACTGACCGCGAATCCGCGCGGCGGGAGCCAGGTCTTCCCTGACCTCTCCCGTCGCGCTGTTGCCTCACACATCGGGGGCCCTCCAATTGGGGACCGGCATCCGATTCCGGGCCTCACCCGGAGACGTTGCCTCTACCCGATACCTCCTCGCCTTCCGCCTTCGCCTCTGCCGATTCCCTTCACCCGGAGCAGCCTTCCCCCGACGTACTGGGTGCCACGCGAGGCCGAGCCCTACAGTCCTTCCTCCGCGCACTGCCCAGCGGCGTCTGGCAGATCAACACCTGCCCTCAGCAATTCCACCATCCGCGCTTCCTTCCGCGCAAGGGCTTCCGCGCGTTCGACCACTTCCGCGGCGTTCCCGGCCGGGATCACCACCACGCCGTTCTCATCGCCCCGCAACAGGTCTCCGGGCTGCACCACGACTCCCGCGCAAGCCACCGGAATCTGCAGCTGCGACTGGGTATCATCCGCCGTCGCGCCACCGGGAGTCACCGCGCGCGCGAACAGCGGATAGCCTATCTCGCGGATCCCCCCGATATCCCGCGCGGCGCCGTCGATCACCGTTCCTCCCAGGCCGTTCTGCTTCGCCCAGGCGCTGTAGATCTCGCCCCAAACAATGACCTCGGTGATGCCCCCCGCGGCGACTACCACCACATCGCCGGGCTTGGCGTGCTGCAGCGCCAGATCGCAACCCGCCGTCGCGCCGGGGTAGGTATGCACCGTGAACGCCGGCCCGCACACTTCCGCGCCGTCCCAGACGGGCTTCATGCTCGAATGCATCGTCCCCGTGCCCATCCCCGCGCGCCGCATGATGTCGCTGATTGGCGCCGTCGGAATCTGCGCGAGACGCCGAATGAGATTTTCCATGGTCCCTCTCGTGCTTAGGATCCGGCCGCCGTGGTTCAGCCGCTCCCACGCTCTGCCAGGAATGTCTCGATCTCAACTCGCCGTGGGATCGACGGCTGCGCACCCATCCGCGTGACGCTGATCGCTGCCGCCGCGCTGGCGAACCGGAGCGCCTCATCCAGCTCGCGCTTCTCAGCAAACGCCGCCGCGAGGGCCCCGCAGAAGGTGTCGCCGGCCGCGGTGGTGTCCACCGCCGTCACCGGGAACGCCGGCAACACGGTGGCCTGTCCCCCGTCGTACGCAACGAGCCCCTCCGGGCCCAGGGTCACCACCACAAGCCCCGGGCCCTGCTCCACCAGGCGCTTCGCCGCATCCAGGGCATCCTCCGCGCCCGAAATCGCCCTCCCAGACAACGCCGCCGCTTCCACCTCATTGACCACCAGCACCGACACCGCCGGCGACAGCGTCAGTTCGCCATCCCCAACCGGCGCGTAGTTCAGCAGGACCCCCACGTCCTTCTCCTGTGCAACCTGCAGCACCGCCCGGTTGCTCCCCACGGGAATCTCCATCTGCAGCAGAACCCAATCGGCATCCGCGATGAGCGGCGCGAGCTCTCGCACCCTTTCCGCAGTCAGGTCGGCGTTCGTCCCGGGCGCTACCGCGATGCAGTTCTCTCCAGAGTCCTCCACCATGATCAGCGCGGTGCCTGTGGGCCTGCCCGGAATCAGCCGGCAGTGCGAGGTGCCGATGCCGCCCGCGTTGAACTCATCCAGCATCGCCCGACCGAAAGACTCGTCGCCCAGGCAGGCGGCGAACTCCACATTCCCGCCGGCTCGGGCTGCGGCCACCGCGGTGTTGGCGCCCTTGCCTCCGAACACCTGGGAATACTCGCCCTGGGTTACCGTCTCCCCGGGCGCGGGCAGACGCGGGACCTTCATGATCAGGTCCACATTCGCGCTGCCGATCACACAGATTAGACCATCCGCCAAGGACAACCACCCTCCATGTCCTGCGGCAATGTGCGGGGCTGTGGGCAAGCCCCCCCGCATCAGCGGATATGGGATCTGGGGCGGTGGCCCCAGCGGCATGCAGGGGTGGACCCCCCGCGTCGGGATCCATTGAGCCCATCCCAGGCCGCGTTAGTCCGGCATCGCCAGCGGGTCCCCGTGCAGCGGCGGCAGCGGATGAGGTCGCACCAGGGCTCCGCCGGTCTCGTGGGATTCTATCACCGCGAAAGTGTACTCAAGCGCAGCCAGGGCATCCCGGCCCGACGCGCGCACATGATCCGGATGCACCCCGTTGGCCACATCCTCGATGAACGCGTTGATGCGATGCACGAAGGTCTGGTTGAAGTCCACGGTCCCAGTGGCGGTGACCTCATCCGCATCTACCTCGGCCTGCCCCGGTCCGCCGCCGCGAGGCGCCTTCCAGTAGGACAGCTTCTCGATGCAGTTCTCTATGCAGAACGTCCCTCTGGTGCCCGCCACCTCGATGCTCCACCAGCCGCCCAGACCATATGGAGCGTCTCCGCGCTGGCTCAGCAGGTAACCCACGCCGCCGCCCGAGAACCGCACGTGAATGCTGGCCGTGGACAGCGTCACATCTCCGCCCGCCTTGCGGAAGCCGGGAGTGTCCAGGAAAGCCTGCACGTGGGTGATGTCCCCGCACAGATAGCGCATGACGCTGAAGGGGTGCGACAGAAACGCCTTCACGTGGAAATACGGGAACCCCTTGACCTTCGGGTTTCCTGGTCCCTTGTAGCCGTCAACGTGCCCGCCGTGGAACCCCATCTTGCACAGGCAGTACACAAGCTCGCCCACATCGCCGTCGTCCACGTACTTCCGCGCCCGCTCGCCAACGGGCGTGAAGTAGTGGTTGAGATTGCAGCCCAGAGCAACCTTCTTCTCCGCGGCACGCGCCACGAGATGCCGCGCCTCCGTCACGTCACTCGACAGCGGCTTCTCGACCAGCACGTTCTTGCCCGCCTCAATTGCCTCCAGCGCCGGCTCGTAATGCCAACTCCCATTCTCGTAGCCGCCGGTGCAAACATCCACGATATCCAGGTCCGGGTGGGCGTCCAGCATATCCGCCAGGCTCTCGTAGCTCTTGATCCCAAGCTCGTCCCCCGCCGCCTTCGCCCGGCCGGGCACTGGGTCGCAGACAGCCACCAGATCGGCAAGCTCGCTCTGCTGGTATGCGGGGACGTGCGAACGGACGATTCCTTTGAAACCCACGAGACCGACTTTCAGCGCCATGACGAACAACCTCCCTGTTGAAAGGCTGCCGGTCCCGCGGAAGCGCCCCGGGGCCGACATGCCGGCAAGCTGCCTGGACTGCATCAAGCGTGTGGAAGACTGCTTCGACGGGGACATCCCCGCGCCCTTCATGGACGCGCGGAGTTGATTCGCTTTTCGGCGCGCAGAAGCGCCTCGTGCGGCTCGGCGTCGCGGATGAGCACATCCTCCAGCGCGCGCCGCAACTCGGACATCATCGTCTCATAGGGCAAGTGGGTGGAGACCGGGTGGGGAGCCGCCAGGGGGACGGCCTCACGCAGCACCCGAGCAGCGCGCCTCCGTTGATCGTCAGCCCCTCCCGGGGCAAGCGCGTCCAGAGCCGGCTTCCACGCCGGCACGCAGAGCCCTTTCGCCGCAGCCTCTCGAGCACCCTCGCTCACAAGGAAACGCAGCAGTTCGAAAGCCGCCGCCTTTTGTTCGCAGTCCCTGGAGACTGCAATCCCGGTGGGGATGCACCCGGTCGCCTCCCTCGCACCCACCAGCGGCGGGGCCAGCATCCACCGGGGCTGCGTCACCTCCTCCAGATCCCCCAGTGAGTACGGGGTAACGAACGCCGTAGCCGCTCGCCCTGACTTGAACAGCTCCAGCGACTCATCCCGCGCCGGATCGGGCCGCGCAATCCACCCCTCATCCACAAGCCTTTTCAGGAACACCAACGCATTCACGTTCGCCGGGTCTGACAGTGTGCTCCCTCCGCCATCCCCGGTCAGCACACTCCCTCCCGCCTGTCGGATCCACGCCAGCGCCGCGTATGGGTACAGGCAGATCGCCCCTCCATACTGCCTCGCCGCGCCACTGCCATCTCGCACTGTCAGCTTCCGGCAGGCGTCCGCATACTGCTCCCACGTCCAGCGCGGCTCGGGTTCCGCGACACCTGCCGCTGCCAGCGCATCTACGTTCACCACCAGCAGGT
>JAGPGE010000557.1 GCA_018056145.1 Armatimonadota bacterium | reverse complement strand
GGTCGGGAGAGTATCTGGCCTGCCTGCCGCCAGCGTGCGCAGTCCGCGCGCACGCGCCATCCCGCATAGCGCGGCCAACAGGAGAGACCCAATGAACGATCCAATCCGCATCGGTTTCGTCGGCGCAGGCTTCATGGGGCAGAAGGCTCATCTAGACTGCTTTACAACAATCCCTGGCTGCCAGGTGGTGGCGCTCGCCGAAGGCCGGCAGGACAGCGCCCAACTCGTCGCGACCCGCTACGGCATCCCGCGCACCTACCCGGATCACCGCGAGATGCTGCGGAACGAGGAGCTTGACGCCGTGGTGGCGGTTCTGCCCTACAGCCTGCATTCCTCGGTCATTCCCGATATCCTGGACGCAGGCCTGCATGTACTCACTGAAAAGCCCATGTGCATGAGTCCCGATACCGGCCGGCGCATGGCGAAGCTCGCCCGGGACAAGGGCGTCATCTACTATGTGGGCTACATGAAGCGTTCGGCCCCGGCCACCCGGCGCGCGGTGGACGTCATCAGCGACTGGAAGGCCTCCGGAGCCCAGGGCCACATGAAATACCTGCGCGCTAGCATGCCCCCGGGTGACTGGCTGTTCGAGATCGAGCCGCCCTTGAGCGCGGGAGACGGTGCGCCCGGGTACGAGGGCGTCGCCCCCGAGCCCTTTCCCTCCTGGATGGACGAACTCACCGGCCGCGAGTACAACAGTTTCATCAACTACTTCATCCATCAGGTCAACCTTATCCGCTGCCTGCTGGGGGAAGACTGGCAGGTGCAGTACGTGGGGCCGGGCCGCTCCATGCTGGCCGGCACCAGTTCCAGCGGCGTCGAAGTTGTGCTGGAGATGGCTGGCTACGGCCTGCGTACCGGCTGGGAGGAAGCATACCGCATGGTCTTCCAACAGGGCAAGGTGGAGCTGGACATCCCCTCGCCCATGGCTCGGCAGCGTGGGGGAGAGGTCCGCATTTTCCGCGGCGGGGACATCCAGTCCGAGGAGATCCCGTGCATTCCGCCCCGCTGGCCCTTCCTGGAGCAGGCCCGGCACTTCGTGGACTGCGTCCGCGGTGAAGATAGTCCGCGGTCAGTCCCGGAAGACGCGGTGAAAGACCTGGAAGTGGCCGAAGAATACGCGCGGCTCGTGAGCCAGTAACCGCAGGAGTCCAACTACGGAGGGACATCGATCATGTCCAAGCTGCGTATCGCCTGCATCGGCGCCGGATCCACCATCGGCGCGCGTTCCAGCGGGTTCTTCGAGGTCATCAACCAACTCCACGACATGTATGACCAGTGCGCGATCATGGACATCAACGAAGACCATGCACGTGCCGCGGCGGTGGAGTACAACATCCCCGAGGTCTACACGAATCTGGACGACCTCTTCGAGAAGGGCAAGCCCGACGTGGTGGTGCGGCTCACGCCCACTGACTCCACCTACGCCGTCTGCATGCGCGCGGCCGAGGCCGGCTGTCACATTCTCAACGAGATACCCATCGCCACTACTCTACCCCAGGCTGACGCGATGGTCGCGAAGTGCCGTGAGAACGGGGTCTTGATGGAAGTCGCCGAGAACACCTGGACCTGGCCCCGGGAGCGCCTCAAGCAGAGACTGGTGGCGGACGGCTGGATCGGCGAGCCCACCCACATGCGCCTGAAATACCCCTGCGGCGCGTACCACGGCTTCTCGGCAATCCGCAAGCTCGCGGGTTGTGAGGCCCAGCGGGTTCTGGGCTGGGACGGCCGGGTCCCCGTGGTCAACATGATCAGCTATGGCGGCGAGCCCATGGCCGAGACCATGTGGGACGGTGGCCTCATCAGGTTTGCCGGGCACCTCACCTGCATCTTCGAGATGCCCCCAAAGCGCCCAGTCTGGCGTCATGCGTGGGATGTTGAGGGGACGAAGGGGTTCATCGGCGCGGTTGCCGGCGTCATTGACGGCGAGAAGGGCCACCGTTACGGTGAAGCGCTGGTGCTGGATGACCCGGAGACACTGCAGCAGCTCACCGACGACTTCGAGGCCGGGGCAGGCGCCCGCGAGCGGCACTACCCGATCGAGTGGGTCTACGGCGAACGATCTGGCCGCAAGGTGCTGGAGGCGGTCAAGGTCGGTACGAGCCCCGAGGTGATCTGGGAGAACCCCTACGCGCGTTACGGCATCGTGGAGGACGACGCGGTCTCCAAGGCCACATACCTTGAGAGCCTGTACCGCGCCGTCGTCCACGGCGAACCGCTGGTGTATGGCCCCGAGAACGCCCGGAAAGACATGGAACTGTGGATCGCAATACGCGAGAGCGCCTGGCAGGGCAACGTCTGGCTGGACCTGCCGCTCAAAGAGACCACGAGCGTTGAGAATGCCCTCCACGAGGAGTTCCAGCGACGCTATGGGTGCGATCCGCTGGGTGATATCGACAAGCAGTTGCAGGTGGTCTACGACCGCACCCCGGTGATGTGGACGGTCTGTGGCTGGCTGTGATACGGCGACAATAGGGGCTGGGAGGCTGGAGATGAACGCACAGTTGGGGGCGCGCCCGGTACTCCGGGCTTGTGCGGTACTAGTGCTGGTATTGCTTTCGACCTTCGCTTTGGCTCAAACAACTGGAACCCCGCTGGACCTCGGTGGGCTCGTCCGTCCGCCTGAACTCATTCCCCCAAGACCCGTTGCACCCGCCGCGGTGGGCACTCGAGCAGCGGGCGCCACCTGGTCGATGCTGGTGCTCATCTACCCCAACTCCGACTTCAGCTACCAGACCGCCCAGGGCGCCACCCAGACATACACGGGCTCTATCACCGAGCCCCAAGTGCAGCGATTCGAGCGCGCCGCCGCGTCCTTCGTGGACCTCGTGGACCTGTGGTCCGAGGGCCTGGGGAAAGCCAGCGTGGAGGTGCATCGCATCGCCCGCCCGATTTCCACAATCACCAAATGGGAACCGGGTGGGGTGCTGAACTACTGGATCAGCCAGGACGACGTAGCCACCGAACTGCAGCAGTACGTCCCCACCGGCAAGTATGACTCGGTCATGGTCCTCGGGCATATGGGCACGGCGCCGACGCCGTCTTACTGGGGCCTGAGTTGGATCGGCCCGATCAGCTTCGCCGGGCGGACTATCACCTACGGCATGGTCCGGTACAACAAGGACTCCGCATGGGACGAGTCCTTCCTGGGCGAAGCGCCGCTCCATGAGTGGCTGCATGGGCTGGAAGGCTGGTACCGTGATCTTGGCTATCAGGTCCCGGACCTTCACAGTCTCGTCGCCCACGGATTCCCCGATCCGGGCGGCAATGTCCCGATGTGGCGCGACTGGTACGCGCACTACATGTGCGGCAAGCTCACGGAACCCAATGGGGACCGCTCGGGCATGAGTGCCGGGGTCTGGGCAGGAGGGACCCCACTGCACACGGCCAGCCCGCTGCCCTGCCAATTGCTCGCACCCGCCGACGGCTCGACGCACACTGGGTCGCCCTCGCTCAAATGGGCCGCCACGGAAGCTGACGACTACAAGGTCACTGTGCGGAAATCAGGCTCAGGGCAGGACCTCGCCAATGCGGTCGTCACGCGCACCTCGTGGAGTCCGCCCCTGAACAAGCTCCAGAACAACACCACCTACACCTGGTTCGTGCAAGGGCGCAAGTCTGGCGTCTGGTCGACGCAAGCCGAGACACTCACCTTCAAAACCGGCATCCTCGTGGACCCGGGCGAGCAGCGCAAGCCTGACCTGCTGGTCCGGCACAACACCCAGACCGCCACATTCCTCGGCGACGGCGTGTACAACGACACCGGACTGAACCAGACCGTTGAGAACACCACCGCCTACCGCTATCAGTTCGTCGTGCTGGCGGAGAATGACGCGCAGGTGGCCGACACGATTATCATCACCGCGCCGCCTGCCCCTTCCGGCTGGACAGCGGCGTACCAGGTGGGTGGGCAGGACAGGACCGCGCAGATCACCGGCAGCGGCTACTCGGTGAGCCTGCCGGTGGGAGGCGGTGTGGAGATCAGCGTTACGGTGAAAGGGGGACCGCAGGTTGGGGATCAGGACGTCCTGGACCTGCTGATCAGCGGGACGTCAGCCACCGATCCCTCCCGCGGGGACACGGTGAAGGCGGCGATCACCCGAGCCGCACCGCGCCCTGATATGCTGCAGAGATCGGCGTCCGATGCCCTCTTCCGCGGCGGGAACGTCTACGACCCTTCCGGCTCGCAGCAGACGCTCTGGGCCGCCGTGGATTCCGGCCAAGCCGCAAGCTTCTGGTTCCGGGTGGAGAACGATGCGGCCG